>NZ_DBPRYF010000027.1:0-70825 GCF_059755235.1 Sulfurisphaera sp. | reverse complement strand
CTATTCCTCTCCCTCTCACCATGTCTAGATACTCGCTCATTCAGTGCGTTTTTCTTACTAGCTACACTCTGTGCTCTCTTCCTCTTTATTTCGTGAACTCTGTGGATGTGATATAGTTTACTTAAGTCAATTTTTATCCATCCGTATTTTGGCGAAAAGCCATCAAGACTGAACAGATTTGAGTCCCAACCAATATATTCAGCGTGATTTTTCTCCTCTTTTGGTTTTCTGAAGGTGATAAGCAACTCATTTCTCGTCAGTATTAATTCTCCTAGATCTAGCCCTTGAACCCTGTTTTTAAACCAAGCTTTCGTTAAGTCAAACTCTAGATATAGTTTCCTAGGTACTATGGTCACTCTAATTTTTCCATCTCTGTAGGTGTACAGAGTCTCCTTGACTCTGGCAAACAGCTTCTTAACTGTGGGTTTTGCTCTCCTTCTTTCTCCCTTAAGATAATTTCTCTTCCAAGACTTCAAAATAGAATAAGCCACCTTTATTGCGGAATCGACATAGTGGGAAGCATACATCCAAGCCTTTAACAGCTCTTTTCTAAGCGAGTTTTTAAACTCCCTAGTCTTTGGAAGCAGTGGTACGAGTCGTTTAATTTGATAACATTTCTTGTTTCTCTTCCTCCCGCTTTCAACTTCATAGCATTTCTCCTCCCACTTCTCGACCCACGTAATGTTCTTCCAAATTATGTCTATTGCTCTCTGTAACAGAGAGCGGTAGCTGAGCAAGAAATCTTCTATGTTATAATAATGTTTAATCTTATAGCTAACGATCTTGTAGGAGTCTTTTTGCATTTTCAACCACCTCCTTGTACTTACGACTCCTCATGCCATAGAGCTTTCCTGCAAAGTGGGAGATAATCGTTATTAAGTCCTCCACTAGTTCCTCCTTTGGCTCCTTCTCTTCTTGATTTATTACGATAATTTCAGTACCATAGCTCTGGAAGAACTGCTGGAGTGTTTTAAAACCAAATCTTGTTAACTTGCCGGGATAAGTGACGACGACTTTCGATACTTCTTTGTTCATAACCATTTTGAGGAGTTTTTGAATGTTTTTTCTTTCCTCATTTAGCCCACTACCGATGTCTTTGAGGATTTCGATGTTTAGCCCTCGCTCTTTCGCATACTGAGTTATAGCTTCAATCTGCCTCTCTAGATCATCTTTCTGAGTGTTGAAGGATACTCTTACATATCCGATCACTTTCTTCTCCTCACGCAGTCCCAAAACCCTCTTAATCTCTGACTCTGGGACTCTCCTTTTGCCACCAACAGTTCTGACGCAGTGTATTTTGCCCTCCTCATCCCACTTCTGCAGAGTTCTTACATGAACACCAAGTATCTCTGACGCTTCTTTCATCGAATACAATTTTTCCATCTTCGCCTATCAATTTATATTAAAATCTATCAAATATTTAACTGTTTTTGGAGGCATTATTTTCATGATAATAAGTAGGTATGTTATGAAAGGGAGCTAAAAACCTGTTAGTTTATTTCTCTCTGCTACGATCTAGTTTTTTCTCTTTTTCCATATCATGTTAAAGCGAAACAACACTTTAGACACTAATATAAAGGCTTGTCTACTAATACATTTTATGTTAGATTGGAACGAATATGAGAGATGGATGAAATCTTCAGTATTAACTCTGGAGAGTGCAAGGAAAGACTCCGACTTTAATTGGTCCTGTTTTAAAGCTGAACAAGCTGCGCAACTTGCAGTGAAAGCTTATTTGATTCTTGTTGGAAAGAGCTATTTTGGCCATGATTTAGTAACACTCTTAAGAAATACTGAGCTACAACTAGATAAGGAGATTTTACAATGCGCGAATTTCCTCATAAAAGTCTATATCCCATCTAGATATCCAGATGCGTTACCAGAAGGCGTTTCTCCTCATGAAGTATATGACGAGGAAGATAAGCAAAAAGCTATTGAATGTGCTTCAAAAATTATTAACTTGGTGAAGGAAGCTGGAGAGGATCTTAGAAGAAAGGAAGAAGGAGAGGGAAAGGGTAATTAACGAAGTTAAAGAATTTGCAGAAGAGGTAAAGAAAAAACTGGGAAAAGTCACTGTAGTTTTATACGGTAGCTATGTTAGGGGAGATTTTAATTTGTGGAGTGATGTTGACATTCTTTTAATCTCTGACGCTTTTGAAAACATTAGATTTTTAGACAGATATGATTTATTCGAGTGGAAGGAAGGATTCGAGGTTAAACCTTATACGTACTCTGAGTTCGTGAAAATGAAAGAAAAGATAGGATGGAAAGAAACGTTAAAAGACAAGATAGTCATAGCAGACGATTATAAATTATTCTAATTGTATACTTATGTTTGTTCTATTTATTTAGTATAAATTTTCCTTTACTTTGAGTAATATAATGAGTCATTTTCTCGTAAAATTGAGTCATGATATGAGTCAAATTTATTACCGTTTTCCGTGATTTTTTCTTTAATGAACAGGGAACTAATAGAAAAAGCGTTAATAGACTGGAACTTTTGGTACAAGGAACAACCAGTTGGTGTACCTAGGGAGTATGCAGATCAAATTTTACGTTTAATAGACTCTGGGAGCGCAATAACAGTACTCGGTGTTAAGAGGTCTGGGAAATCAACGATCATAAATCAAGTGGCTAAAAAAATGATCGAAAGGGGAGAAGACCCTTTTAACATTCTTATAGTAAACTTTGAGGACTCTAGGTTTTCAGAAATCAAAGATGGAAAAGACTTGTTTTCGCTTTATGATCTGTATAAAGAGATTAGGAAGTCTAACGGAAAACCTCTCATAATCCTGGATGAAGTTCAAAAGGTTAAGGACTGGCAGGGATTTGTTAGATCGTTAGTAGATAGAAAAGAAGCTAGAGTGATTGTTTCTGGCTCTACCTCTTCGGTAAATAACAAAAACGTGAGGAGAGTGTTAGCTGGAAGACAATTGACATTTGAGGTTTTTCCATTATCTTTCAAAGAGTTTTTAGACTTCAAAGGGCTACACGTGGAGAGTGAAATAGACGTTGTTGCTAGGGAGAACGAAATAAAGAAAGCTTTTTCAGAGTATCTGACCTATGGAGGTTTCCCTCTCGTAGTTTTGAACGAAGATAAAGAGAAGATTTTGACTCAACTATACGAAGACATACTGTTTAGGGACGTGATAGTAGAATGCAACACAAAGAAGGAAGAAGAGGTCAAGTCCCTTTCCTTGTTTTACATCTCAAACGCCGGAAATAGGATTAACTTTAGGAGATTATCAAGGTCATTAAACATACCTCTTAGGACTTTACAAAGGTACTCGGAGTGCCTTAAGAACGCTTATCTAATATTCTTTGTAAGGGCTTTGAGCCCTAAACTGGTTGAGATGGTAAAAAGCGAGAGGAAAGTTTACTCAATAGACCACGGTTTATCAAGTGTAGTTGGTTATAGACTAAATGAAAGTCGCGGAGCTTTGTTTGAGAATTTAATCTTCCTTGAGTTGTTGAGGAGATATGGTGAAAATAACATCTTCTATTTCAAGGGAAAGAGGGGGGAAGTTGATTTCATAATAAAAATAGGTAACGAAGTAAAGGAAGCTTATCAAGTAACTTACAAGCTGGATGATGAAGAAAGAGAAATAAAAGGTCTAAAAGAAATTCAACGTCTTAAAAACGTTTCTTCTTACATAATAACGTTTGATGAAGAAGATGAAATTGATGGTATAAGAGTAATTAAAGCGTGGAAATGGTTACTTGGAAGAACTCAAAGATAATTAGTTCATAAACTTTAGCTTTTAGCTTAACATTATTTCCATAAATTGAAATGGCAATAACTAGCATAGAATAAATTTTATGACTAAAAACTCGTTCTTCAGCTAAAATCAACTCAGATTAAAGAAAATTTTCAGCTATTAATTTATTAAGATTACAACTGAAACCCCTGCCTTTTAGGGCGGCATAGAGAGTGTTTTTTCTTTATTCTGCAAAACTTTTTAAACAAGTTTATCCAAATAGAATAATAAGAGGGGACCAAGGAAATCAGTGGATATCCGATTCATCAAGGTTCAGAAGTTCTGGTCATTCATCATTTTTCCTTGGTCCCCAATGACATTCTAGGACAAACTTTTAATATAAACATTTAGTGAAAAAGAAAAGAGTAATACCAATTTAATGCGTTTTTGACGTCATTAGTTATGTTACTAGGAGTGAACAAAAATTACTATTTTGAGATTAATAACACTTTATAATGGATATCACACTCTTTTCTATTACATTAACTTTGTTTTAATAATAATTCTTTCGCTATTTCATCTATAATAATTTGTAAATAACTTTCATCTATCTAATATTTAAAATAGTGTTTTCCGTTTTTAAATTGTGAAGATTTTATCGATTGTTGACTTTGGACTCAATGAGAAGACTGGTGGTTATAAAAGGAACCTTGAAATTATGAAAAGACTACCTCGCCTCTCTGATGTTGAAATTATACCCTCTTTAAGGAATATTAGACTTTACAAATATAGGAGGGATCTAATCTCTCTCCTTGAGGAATTGAACTCAACTTCTCCTTATGTAATTGAACTCCTTGAGAAAACTACTACCGAAGAAGAGTTTATACAAGGACTACCAAAAAAGGATGAATATCACGTTGCCCTTGTTTATAGCAATTCCTCTGAGAACGTTGAACTTGCCAGAAAATTAACTAAATCTCCAGTTGGTGTACAACTCCAATTAGAGCCCTTTTATCGAGACCTTTCAACTCTCTTCAAAATAAAGTTTAGGGGAGTTACTGGGAGAGCTATTAGAAATTTTATAGAGGCGGTAGAAGAATCAAAAAAAGAAGAGAAAAAATGGAAGAGATTAATTTCTAATAAATCACTTAACTTTGTAATTTCTGTTAGCAAAGTCCCTTTGAAAAATTCTGGGTTAGAAGACTTACTACCTTATAGAGTAACAAGGCCGGGAAACGCATTTGATCCAGAATTGCTCAGATTTAGAGGTAAAGTAAAAGAGGATTATGCAGTTTACTTTACCAGGTTAATACCAGAAAAAGGACTTTTCGAAATCCCTTTGATATGGAAAAAGCTTAGAAAGGACATAAAACTTTATGTTATGGGGGAGTTCTCAGATGAAAGTGATAAACAAGACTTTCTCGCTCTCGTTAAAAGACTTAATATAAACGTGGAGTACATCGGTTTTAAAGAAGGTGAAGAACTTTATGACATTGTTTCGAAAGCTCTCTTTACTGTTTATCCATCACACTATGACAGCTTTTCCTTAGTAGTTCTTGAGTCTTTAGCTGTTGGTACACCAGTTTTTGCTTATGATACCCCTGCAATAAGAGAAGTTTATTCTTGTGTTAAGGGAGTACATATGGTGAAGGAGGACGATATAAATGAAATGGCGAAAGAGATATCTGAGTTCAAGGAAGAAGAAGTCCCTGTACCCGTTTTTTATTCGTCTTGGGATAGAGTTGCTGAAGCTGAACTAAAAGATATAGAGAGCTTTCAAAGATTTCACTAGGCTAATGTAATGTCGCTTCCTCTCATATAAGATATATAAATCACATAACGAACTCCTTGATTGAGTTAAGCGTATAAATGTGTGTCTATATTTTATCTCGTGAAATTTTTAGTAGTTGCACCTCATCCAGATGACGAAACACTCTGCTGTGGGGGCACAATTATGAATTTTATTGAAAGAGGTGATAAAGTCAAAGTTGTAATAGTTACTGACGGTAGATATGGAGCCCCTTCTGAAGAACTAAGAGGTACGGAGGAACTCGTAAGGATTAGAAAAGGAGAGGCATTAAGAGTTTTCAAGATATTAGGTGTAGAGGACTTTGAGTTTCTTAACTTCGAGGACTCTAAGACCAGTCAGAAAAGAAAGGAAGTAGAAGAAAAACTATTAAAGATACTTCACGATTACAACCCAGATGTAGTTTTTTCTCCCTCACCTTTTGATCGTCATACAGACCATGCGGAAATAGGAAAGATAATGATGAAACTTTTCCCCAGTTCATATTTTTACGTGATCTGGGGAGATCAAAAAGAAGGAGAAGAAGTAAAATTTGAAATAAAGGACAAAAAAGAAAAGAAAATGAGGGCATTGGAAGAGTACAAAAGTCAAATTGAAGGTATCAAAAAAGATCTTCCTATCGAAAGGTTTGCTGGAGATTATGAGGTTTTCTATAAAATCAGACATTAACTAACTTGAATAAACTAAATTCTTTCACCTATAAAAGCTATCAAACCTCTTAACCCAACTACAGCTCCAGCAATTGCAAGTGTCATAGACAATACTAAAACTGGAAGGCTCTCAAACGAAACCCCAACATAATCTAAACCCAATGCAGATAGAAGCATTCCTAAACCTACAATTATTTGAATAAGTGAGCGTCTCATCTTATCACCTAATATAGCCAACAAGCAACATAGTGATTTGTAGACACTTCTTTGAGTTCAGGTTCTTTTTCAGTACATTTTTGCATAACAAAAGGACATCTTGGAGCAAATACACACCCCTTTTCTGGCCTTATCACGTCTGGTTTAATCTTCATCTCTTTTATCATGTCTTTTAACTCGGGGTTTATCTTAGGATAAGCGTCTATTAATGCTTGGGTGTAGGGGTGAAGGGGATTTTTAATTATTTCATTTGAGCTACTTAACTCAACAAGTTTACCTAAATAAAGAACCGCTATCCTGTCAGATATTATTTTTGCGATTGGTAGCTCGTGGGTAATTAGCATAAATGAAATACCTTTAGCCTCTCTTGCGTCTTTAATGATCTTAAGAATTTCACCTTTTAAAGACGCATCTAACATAGTTGTGGGTTCATCAGCAACTACATATCTAGGATTTACAATAACAGCTCTAGCTATGCCCAACCTTTGCCTTTGTCCTCCAGATAGCTGATAAACTTTGTTTTCTAGCAGTTCAAGGGGGAGATTAACTAATCTCATTGCATCTTCAATCTTCTGCTCTATATTCTTTTCTTTTCTATATTTGAGTGGCATAGCAAGTACGTCATACACTCTCATTAATGGGTCAATAGAGGAGTAAGGGTCTTGATATATCATTTGAACATATTTGTTAACGTTTTTGAGTGATGATTTGCCAACATTTATATCTTTTCCATCAACCTTTAAGTAAACATTTCCATAAGTAGGCTTTTGCAGACCAACTGTTACTCTACCCAAAGTTGACTTTCCAGAGCCACTTTCTCCCACAACTCCAAGAATCTCCTTGTTTTTTATGCTTAATGAGACGTTATCTAGTGCCTTAATCAAGATTTTTTTACTAAATACTCCACCCTTAGTAAAGTACACGCTCAAATTTTCTACCTTTATTATATAATCTTCAATAGAGCCAGCAGGCAACCTCATCACCATCTGAAAATATTCTCATTTTAGGTTCTTCTTTAAAGCAAATATCTTTAGCAAAGGGACACCTTGTGTTAAACCTACAACCAGCGGGGGGGTTAGAGAGATCTGGCATTGATCCCGGTATCCCTTTAATCATGTCTTTGTCTAAAGTAGCAATGGAATCTATTAACGCTTGTGTATAGGGGTGTCTAGGTTTTTTAAAAATAATTTCAGAAGGCCCACTTTCCATAACCTTACCTGCATATAAAATATAGTCCCTGTCAGAAATCTCTGATAAAAGGGCTAAATCGTGAGTTATAAAAATTATTGAGATTCCTAGCTCTTTCTTTAGTCTTTTAAATAAATTAAGTATATTTTCTTGAACTATAACATCTAAAGCTGTAGTAGGTTCATCTGCAATCAATACTTCGGGGTTGAGGGCTAAAGCCATAGCTATAAAAGCTCTTTGTTTTTGACCCCCAGAAAGCTCATGTGGATATTTATCTGCTAATATAGGATCCATATCCACCATTTTAAACAACTCTTTAACCCTTTCTTCATAATCACCATTCCATCCATGAATTTTTAGCACTTCAATTATCTGATCTTTTATCTTAAAAACTGGAGTAAAACCAGACATTGAACCTTGAAAAACCATAGCTATTTTTTTCCACCTATAGTTTTTTCTGAATGTCTCTTCATCAAGTTTTAGTATATCTTCTCCTTTGAAAAGAACTTGCCCACCCGTAATTTTCCCAGGGAATGGGACTAATCTCATTATGCCATAACCTATTGTGCTCTTTCCAGAGCCACTTTCTCCAGCCAATCCTACTATTTCCCCTTTGTCAAGATTTAAGTTAACATCGTCTACAGCCCTTATTACTCCACGTTTAGCGTAAAAATAAATCTTGAGATTCTTGACTTCTAGCAACATTATCTTTCACCTATTGTAACTCTTTCTATCGCAAAACCTATCAAGACAAATGGAATTGCAACAATTACTATCATTAAACCGGGGAAAACAACCCACCACCACCAACCATTAACTTGAGCTTGATGAGTTTCAGCAGATTCTAAAATCCCTCCCCAAGTGATAACATCAGCTGGAGCTATACCTAAAAATGCTAATGTTTGAGCGATAATTATCCCAGCTGGAACACCAAGAGCCATGTATGCCACTGTGATAGGTATTAACCTTGGCATGAAGTGTGTGAAAAACACTCTGTAAGAGGGGATTCCAAGGAGCTTGTCTGCTTCGACAAAGCTGTTTGATTTTATTGATAAAGCTATTGATCTTGCTATAATAGCATAAGAAGGCCACGATAAAAATGCTATTAGCAGTGCCTCTATGGTTATATTAGGCTTAACAGCAAAGGAAACCGCAACTAAAAAAGGAAGGACTGGTAATGCAAGAAACACAAGGGTAATCCATTGTAACATCGAATCCTTATTTCCTCCTAAATACCCAGAAATTCCACCAACAAAAATCCCAGCTAATACGGCTACTATTGAGGTAAGAGCACCTATTTCTAATGCATTTGGTAAGCCTAAAAGAATTCCTAAATCAATAGGTCTGCCAAAATAATCTGTTCCCATTAAACCGTATGAGTTACCTACGAGAAGTAAACTCGCATTCGTAATTCTGATTGGCGACGACGACACTATTTCTATTTTTACTGTGTATTTTCCTTGTTCTGTAACGGTTAAATTTGAGTTAGGAGAGTTGAAAAGCGCGGATGACAGCACAGTAGTATTAACTAGTGGTGGGCTTTTACCTGTAACTGAAGCCATATAGCTTAAAATAGTGTTCTTTATAGTTGTGAGGTCAAATGCTACGTTAACTGAATCTTTTGGAACATTAATTTGTAATGTATAGCCATCCGGTTTCGTCCAATAAATTGCCTCAACTGACGGCGTAATATTGGAGTATGTAATGAAGTATACATCATATGGGGGTAATGTTTTACTCCAGTTAAACTGGTAATATATATCAACAATATGTATATTACTACTCAAAGATCCATAAGAAATATTTATAGGTGCTAATTTTTCACTGGTAAAATATTCCCCTGGATAAAATACTGACATCCATGCTGGGGGGACGTGAGCTGGATATTGTCTCCAAGCTGCCGGATTATTCCAAGAAGAGTAAACTTTCGAAGGAACGGATAGGGCTACCCCTGTAAATATAAGCAAGACTATAAGAATTAGGACACCAGCCAAAGCAAGTTTGTTAGACAAGAAATTTTTTAGATACAAAGAAGAGTTTATACTCTTTTTCCTCAAATTTTATTCACCCACCTTTATCCTTGGGTCTAATATACCATAAACTAACTCCCCTAGGAACAAACCTATTAATAAAACTATTGTTAGAACGTAAGTTATTCCTAATATAACAGGGATATCATTTTGTAGAACAGATATATAAGTTAGTAAACCTACTCCAGGCCATTCAAATACCACCTCTGTAGTCAAGCTTCCGCCTAGCGATCCTGCTATTGCAAGTATAGATTGAGTGGCTATAGACGGGGACGCAGTACGTAAAACGTGTCTATAGAGTATCCTTGAATCTGGTAGACCTCTAGCTTTAGCTGTAATAACAAAATCCTCTTTCATGATCGATGCTACAAGACTTCTAACTATATATGCAAAACCCCCTACGTTCACTATAAATATTGAAATTATAGGTAGTGCCATGTGATACAATATGTCTATCCCATAGTCAAATGGGTTTTTAGGTGGAGGAACCGATGTCATTCCTCCGGGCGGGAAAACTCTAACCCCATAGGCTAATGCAGCAAGTAAAATAAAACCTAACCACCAAGTAGGTATACTCGAGTGAACAATTGCTATAACTGCAACCACTTTTTCCCAGAATTTTGTTTTGGCAGAGAGCAGACCTATGATTGTTCCCGCTACAATAAAAAGTATTGTAGCTGTAGTAAACAACAAGATTGTGTTAGGTAAATAATAAGCTATAATTGCACTTACTTCTCTTGAACCTGATGGTGCTTGTAAGAAGTAAGCATCCCCAAAGTTAAAACGGAGCAGATTATACATCTGTATAAAGTACTTATAAATAATTGGTTGGTTTAGACCATATGCAGAAATTAAAGTTTCTTTATATTTATCTACTGCTATTTGAACTTGAGTTGAGTTTAAATGGTGAGAACTTTTAAGCAAAGTTTGTGTAAAACTAGCTACTTGAAAATTTATACTTTTAGAAATGATTTCTTGTAAGATCGGAAAAGTGAAAATATAAAGAATGGTCATTGTAGCAATTAAGGCAGAAAAATAAATGAGTGACTTTTTTAAAATATATTTTCCAAGACCCATTCTACCTCACTTTCTTCTAAGAAGTGCCACTGCTGCAATAACAATAACTATTATAACCACAACTGCCACAATAGCTATTTCTGCAGTATTGGAGCTTGTTGTACTCGTATTTGTTGTTGGACTGCTTGTTGTTGTCGTCGCTGGTATTACGACTATATTTGTAGTTAATGGATTAATTAAAATTGATGTATTGCTATAAGCTGATAATTGTATTGTATATACTTCGGGTTTCAATGATGAAGGTATTGTAAATGTAAACTGTCCACTTGAGTTTGTAGTTAATTTCTGTATTAATAATACAGTCCCATTGGGCGCTTGTAAGACTAGATCCACATTCACTCCTGCTGCAGGTGTCGATAAAGTGCTTCCTGCAGGTGTTTCTTTTACAGTACCGCTTATCGTTTGACCCGGTGATACAGTTGCAGGAGGAGTAAATGTTATAGTATATGTTGCCGGTTCTGCTAATGCTTCTGCAGGAGGAGTTAAGTGGAAGTATGGACTTTTAACTATTTTAGCATAAGGTGGTGAAGTACTTGGACTCCAGGCTACTAAGATGAACGGTCCATTACCTATCATAGCATTTCCATAAGTCTTAATGAAATTAATTGCAGCTTCATAGCCAGCTTTTGCTTGTTGAGGGGTAATTAGTGTAATTTTACTTAAATTCTCTACTTGGATTAAACTATTTGGTATGTAATTAGATGATGAGGCATTATTTAATGCAGAAAGTATGTATTGAACATCTGTTGGACTTACTAGGCTCAACCAATCTACATGATTTCTCTGTGCTATAGCTTGAGACCAAGCTGCCTTTCCATCAGCCACAACAGTCTTCATACCTACATACATTTGCCACGGGAAGTAACCTCCTCCTACTAGTGCGTAACCTAGTGGATTGAAAGCGCCAAACAGACTAACAGCAGCGTAAGTGGGGTCGAAGAACCAATCGTTACCCCAAATTTCAATAGCTGTGGAGTTAATTACTTTAAATCCTTTTATAGTCTGTAATCCAGACGAATACACTGAAGATGCTACCGGGTCATAAATTGGATTACTTGAGTTTAAGGACATTTCTGACGCTACAATGTACTGGTAAATAATATCAGCTAGAGTAATGTTTTGTCCATCTGCCCATTTGTCATTATTAAATAGAGGTGCAAAATTATATATTACAGCCATCTGTGCTGTAGTATTTACTGGTACTTTTGATATTTGCTGAGTAGCTGGGTTCCACCAGAGGGCATCTGAAGGTACTGGTACTGTAGCTTCTGGAGTTAAATTAACTATTTTATAACTGTATATATAAGGAATTGTATAACCGGTACCGGGGACATACAAGAACGCTGGAGTGAATAGAGCATATCCTATTGCATCAGTATATGAATCTGTAAATCCAGCTCCAGGGTTTGCTGCACCTTGACTTAGGAATCTTACTCCTATTGTTATATTAGGATATGTACCATTCATAATATTCAGATAAGTCTGGAAATTCAACAGAGTGTTTAGTGCATAGCTTGGATATACACCTTGAATGTTGGATAAGGTATAAACTGGGGCTAAACTCATTCCTAGCCCCAATCTTACTGACATGTTTATTCCTAAGTCTACTATTTCATTATATATTTTGTAGTATTCTTCCTCGCTAGTGAACTGGCTTTGTAGAATTATTTGAGATAAGTTGTCGATTTTGTTAGCTTCATTAAGTAATAATGGCGACTCATATTTAGTATCATTAAACGAGCCAAAACTTAGACCATAATAAGAGGAGAACGGCATATCAGCTCCCCATGTGCTATACAAACCTATTGCAAGACCAGAATCATAATATGAGTATACCCCTCCCCAAGCTTCAACTGCTATATTCCATGTAGAGTTTGCAGGATCACTTCCGTAAACGACCGCTATTTGTTTCTGCAAGTTTCCTTGTATTGTCTCTACTGTGAAGCCTAATTTCTGAAGCTGTGTAACTAGATATTCGGCGTAGATTTTCCTTACAGTAGCATCAGTTCTTTCAAACACGTACACGGTGATAGGTTTACCATTATAATACCACTTACCATTTATATATTGAGCGCCATGAGCTGTTAGCACTTTATATATTGTTTCGTTTGCATAAGTAAAGTTGTAGTTTATATTAGAATACTTAGAGAGTGTAGGAAGTAGTTTAATCATCTCTGGTTCACCAGAATATAATGATATCGAAGGTATCCCGTAACCACCAAGTATTGAGTCTACAAAGTATGTCCTATTGAGTACATAGTTAAGTGCAAATCTAACTTCTTGGAATTGGAATGGATTAAACCCAAATGTAGTATTTAGCGGATTTATTAAAACGTCGTAAAGGGTGGCTGGAAGCAGATACGATTTGGCTCCAGCTGGTAATGATGTATACTCCGATGGTGGTAATGAATAAGCATAAAAAGCTATTTGACCGTTCTGGAAAGCTGTTACACCGTTTGCATTGTTTCCCTCATATGAAATAAATGTTATTGAAGTTGATGCTGGATAACTACTTGTTTGTGCTAACATGGACATTGGTGTTACCAAGATTGATAATAACATTAGGAAAGGAAGTATTTTTCTTATGACGCTTTTTATTTTAGGGGAACTATACATGATATATAAATCGATATAGGGTTATATAAAAATTTTCATATCGTTGCTGAAAAATAGATATTATCAAAGAATCTTTCTCATTCAAAACTTACTAATTAAAGTTTTATACACAACTAGAAAGTTATAAGAATTACCTTGATTGTTTACCCTTAAAATTGAAAACTTATTATAAGAGTATTATGATAGAGTGATAAAATTGCGCAAAATCATGATGTGATTGCACTAACATATAACTAAATTTTTAACTTTTTATAAATTATTATTGTTCAAATAATTGCTATCCTTGCAAGAGATTAAAATATACCAAGCTATTTATAAATCAAGGATTTACAAGAAACAAGGAATGATGTCTCTGTCTTTATAATAATCTGTGTATATCTAGTCTATTGTTAAATATTTTAATTTGTTCACTTTTTGAATTTCTGTTATTCTTCGTAATTTAAGAAGTTTTTTATCACCTCAATCTATTTCACTAATAAACGTTTTATACCTTATTTTCATTACTTACTTTATGAAAAGGAGATCTCAATTATATGTCCCCTCTATTTCTAAAAAATGGTCAAGAAGTCGGTCGAACTAAACGTAGATTCGATAATTTTCGACCTTGAAGATGCGGTCCCACCGGAAGATAAGGAAAGAGCGAGAGAGCTTCTGAGCAAAATGTTAAAGGAGTTAGATTGGGGAAGAAAGGAACTTTACGTTAGAATAAACTCCTTGCAATTGCTTGACCCTTACCTAGATATCTCTTTCGTTTCAATGGAAGACAAAATCTCATGTATTGTTGTTCCTAAGGCTGAGAACGACCTCTCCTTTCTTTATAAAGCCACCGGAAAAAACCTAATACCTCTAATTGAGACTGCTAAAGGAGTGTTAAAATTGAAGACATTGTGCGCTCTGAAGGAGTTGTTGGCATAAGTTATGGAATTGCTGACCTCTCCTTGTCTCTTGGAGGAGATCATACCTTTTACGAAAACAACCAGTATATAAAGACTGTAATAGTGGCAACAGCGAGGGCTTATGACGTTGACGCAATAGATAAAGTGTATTTTGATTTAAAAAATCAAGAAGGATTCAGAAAAGAATGTATAGAGGCGAAGAAGTTAGGTTATGTTGGCAAACAAGCTATTCACCCTTCACAAGTTGATATAGCCAATGAGGTATTCTCCCCTACAAAAGAGGAAATAGAATGGGCTAAGAAAGTTATAGGAGCTTATGAAAATGCCAAAAAGGAAGGGAAAGGGGCTATAGGGCTAGATGATAAATTGATTGATTATGTCAACTATAAAATTGCAAGAAAAATAATAGAATTCCAAGATTAGTGTACATAAAGTATTAGCAGTCTTAAATGTCTTCTTTTATTAGGACGGTTTTCATAGGAGTTGAAAGTTTAATTTACATTTCCATTTAAGTCTCGTCACATCCTTTTTCAATGAAATTAATGATTTCCTCATAACTGCCTCCTAGTTGAACACCTAGACCAGATAGAAATTTAATAAAAAGTGGTATTAGTTCTTTTATTCTCGACTTACACTCTTTAGAAAGTCCAAACTGAACGTCAATTCTCTCCGGTTTACAAGTAACAAAATAAAACGTCTTGTTCTTATACAAGTTTACTACTGAAGAAAGACCTAAATCGTGAAGCGAAATGTCAAATCTTCCACTAGGACTAATCCTATATATCCCGTAGTCCTCTTCAATATTACCTATGTCAATGATCACTATTACGTCATAATTCTCTAGGTTCACCCCTAGTAGACTTCCGGGGCCAAGATCTGTTACATACGCATTCTTTACCTTTCCCATTAGCGCATCTGCTATGCAAGAACCAAAACCATCATCACCCATAAGTCTATTACCTACACCTATTATTACAATCTTCGAACTAACCTCTTCACTAGTCATAGTAAGTATTTCTAGGCACCCTTAGTTTAAAGTCTTTTTCAAATATGCAGAACCAAGTGCCTAGTAGGTGTTCGAATACACATTTATAAACACCATTTCTCTCGTATTCAGAGTGTAGGAGATCAAACTTGATATGCCTCATGAGATTGAGAAACATTTCTCATATGTTTTCATATTTTTCTCGAGGCTTCTTTATATACCGGGTCAAGGAAATTGTAATCTTTTATAATGCTCATGCTTTCCAGCTGGTTTATTATGTTACTTAAAACACTTGATGAAATTGTACTTCCTTCTTTCTCACTTACACAATCTCTCAACTTTCCCCACGTATTTTTCCCTTCTGATAAGCATTTTAGCACGTGGAGATATCTCTTTCCTAGCTGTTCAGACACTTTTCTTTTAGACTCCATCAAGTTCCTAAGTTCTTGTGATGCAACATTTACTGCAATTTCCTTCACTTTTCCATATCCTTAACTTGAGAGTACAGATTACCTGCAAATGCCAACCAACCAGGGATTCCATCAAAAAAGCTTACAATCTCTTCTATCGTTTTATCACTCACCTTGATAGAAAGCTCTGAGAATCCTTGCTTTAAAAAAGAGATAGAGGTCTCTTTATCGAATCTCTCTACTCTTATTTCATGGAAATATCTACCGTAAAGGGGAGATGATGGGTCTTCTACCGACAGAAAGTCGTATAATAAACCCACTTCTGAGCCAGTTAGGATAAATGTTAAGTTTGCGTCGTAATCATATGCATGTGCTAATGCCTCCTTAATCTCCTTAGAGAGAGGGCCTCTAAGTTTTTGCGCTTCATCAAAAGCTATTATCAGTTTGTGCTTGTTAAGGTGATCAAACAAATCAGAAAGCGAGACAAAGTCCCTCCCTTTCCATGAGAACTCTACTTCTCCTTCAAATATTTTAATTCCTCTTATCCCTTTTAGCAATTCAATAATTCTACTGCTCGATTTAGAAAGTAACTCATAAAAATCCTTCCAGCCATAGTTTTCTTTCAGTTTTCTACAGTCTAGCAAGATATAAGGTATATTAATTTCATCCAAAAACACGTTTAAAAGCGAGGTCTTTCCTATTCTTCTAACACCAGTAAGGAGGATAAACGGTCTATTTATATTCTTTCTAAGGTCTTCTAGTTCTTTTTCTCTATCAAACAAATCTTCCTTTTTAGTTTTAGGTCTTTCATCAAATAACGACTTCTGCCCCAGAATATGAGGTCTGCCCCAGAAGTTGAAAAATTTTATGTTATCTCGCAAGGAAAAGGTCTAAGAACAAACAATAATAAAAATACAAAAATAAAAATACAAACTGTCTTTTGCTTTCTCTATTTATATACAGAATTATCGTGGTAACTTCGTTTCACTTTCCTTGAGCCACTTCCAGTTTTAATGGACTTTCAATCTTCTCACTCTCTTAATCACTTTCCTCAATGACAATGACTTTTACTTTCTTTCCGTGTAACTTTTGCAACTTCTATTGATATTCCTTAGGTGGATAAACTATGTACCTTTTCATTGCTCTTACAATTTTTCCCTCAAATACATATATAGTTGCCATAATCTAATATTTATACAAAAGTTTATAAGTCTGTATGCTAAATGAAAACTCGTGGAAACCACTCAACCGATGAACCCGTTTATCCCCTCAAATGAGGGGATGGGTGAGAAGCGAAGTCAAGCGAAGTATAGACTAGCATTAAGAGCGGAAGTTGAAGTGTCAAACAGAGAGGAACTGTTGTGGGAACTAATAGAGTACCGCTACAATATGCAGAAACTTGTGGACGAGTTGTGGAGCTTAAAAGAGGTTCCAGGCAAGAGCCAATTACACGCAATGTTCTACGAAAGACTAGCAAAAGAGAGAGGTTACAGAGCTCATGTAACAAAGAACATGTACATCAAGGCAGGGAAAATTGTGAAGGAGGCAATAAAGAATGGAGCTTCACATGTGCCAATATTGAAAAGGCTAACGGCTGAGTTTGATAATTATGACGCTAGAGTTGACTTAGAAAGAGGAGAGGTAAAGGTTATCTTTAAGAGCAAGGGCAAGTGGTTTACCATCAGATTAAAGCATAAAAAAGAGTACATTAATAAGTTTCAGAAACAGATGTTAGAAAGAAAATACAAGTGGAAAGAGGTGTATGTCTCATACCGCAACGGAAAATTCTATGTTAGCGTAGTTTTTGAAGTTGAATACAAACCTTACACCCCGCTAAGTGTTATAGGGCTTGATGTTAACCTAAGAAAGATAGTGTTTTATGATGGTAAAAAAGTGAGGAGAGTTGATACTCCATTTGTCAAAGCTCTGTCCTTAAGGGCAAAAGCTGAAGAGATACAGAAAAAGTATCCAAAAAGGTGGAGACATAATAAGAGAATATTAGAAAGGATAAGAGAACTTCACAGAAAAGCTAAGAATGTTGTCACAGACAAGTCTAGGAAGTTTGCCAAAAGGCTTGTTTTATTTGCATTAAAAAAGAAGTATGCTATCAAGTTAGAAGAACTAACTGGTTTAATTGAGGAAATGAACAACACAAGTAAAAAGACTAGATGGAAATTATCACGTCTTGATTATCGTATACTACAAAACGCGATAATAACTAAGGCAATAGAGTATGGTGTTCCGCTATATTTTGTGGAGCCTAAAGGTACGTCAAAGTTGTGCTATAGGTGTGGTGCAGAGCTAATCTATGAAGGTAGATTAGGAATTTGCCCTAAGTGTAGATTTATCGCGGATAGAGACAAAAATGCAGCCATGAACATCTACAAGAGGATGTGGGGGAGCCTTGGGTCTCTCCTGAACGCCCCTGCAGTGAAGGATGAAACCAGACAGAGTGGGGGAAAGAAGATGAGGGGATGAGGGGTAGCTGTGCTGAGGTTGTCACACCTAATTAGAAATCCCAACAAATACCTAAAAATCAGCTCCCAACCCGAACCTCACTGCTCTAAACCTACAAATAACATAAAATAAGGAACTAAACCAGCTCCAACAATCTTCACCAAACCACCTAAATAAAGAAGCAAAGCCATTCCTCCTAAACCTACTAGTAACATCACTCTTCTACCTAAAGAATCAACAATAAACTCAGCAATTAGATAACCAGCCAAAGCACCACCGGAAATCGCTAACGTTCCTAGGACTACCTCATAATTTGATGGAAACACAAACTCTTTTAAAACATAAGGGTAATAAAGACCTATACCGTAGGATGCAACATCGAATAGGAACCAAATACTGCTTACGAAAAGCATTATTTTAAGAAGTTTTCCCTTAAATAAATCTTTCACAGAAGAAACTCCTTTATTTTGTACCTCCTTCTCTTCTTTTTGCCCAGACTTAGCTTTCAACCATCTAGGCGACTCTACAAGCCGAAGCCTTAACAAGATGACTGGCAATGAAAGAAGAGCACCAATAAGGAAAACAAATCTCTAGAAGTATGGACCTTGACTTAAAAACAAGAGAGTTACTAGACCAGAGACCGCAGTGCCAATCCAGTACATCGAAACGGAACCAGTTAAGTATTTTCCCCTAGACTTCGATGGTGATAACTCAGATATGAAAGTGCTACTTATAGGATAATCGCCACCAATCCCTACACCTAAAAGGAGACGTGAAGTAAACAATTCAATGAAGTTATTTGAAAGTGAGGATAATGTACCAAATATTAGGAAGAAAAATAGATCGAACCACAATATTTTTCTTCCTACCAAGTTTATCTGACAGATAACCAAAAATTATTGACCCTGGTATCATGCCCATAAGAGAGGCTGAAAGCAAAAGACCGTACTCAACTGTAGAGAGGGAAAATTCTTTTAAAATAAAAGTTGAAGCGAAAGAAATTACGCTTAAGTCGTAACCGTCTAATAAAAACCCTGCTGATGTTACAAGAAAAGTTTTCACTCGTTCTGCGAAACTTTATTCCTCAAATGGCACAATTGTAAACTTATTTTTTCAGTATAAAAAGAAAGAGGAAATAAGTGCATTACTTTATCTCAAGGAACTCCTCTAATGCATTATATTCTGCTTCAGCCACATTTTCCCATGAGGAGTAAAGGTTGATGAATGATTTGTACTCTTCATCAAAAAGATTGTCGTACTCCCTTAAGTTATAAAATTCGACAATCCTGTTTGCCATATCATTTACGTCAAATTCCTTGACGAATTTTACAGCCTTTAATTTTCCAAAAATCTCTCTAATCGCTGGAATGTCATAAGCTACGACTGGCGTTTTTAAAGCTAGAGATTCCAAAGTAACCATTGAGAACCCATCAAAGTGTGTAGGGTAAACGAAAAGTCTTGCTTTAGCAACAGCCCTTAATAGTTCTCCTTTAGGCGAGTACCTAGGCAAATATCCTATATACTCTATTCCGGCATCTTTTGCCATTTGTATAAACTTTTTCTTTACTTTTTCATTGTAAAACTTTCCCATAACGATCAGCTTTGCATTCGGAATTCTCTCTCTCACTTTCTTCCAAATTTTTGGAAGTTCAAAAATCCCTTTTTCTGGCACCAACCTAGCAAAAAATATTGCATAATCCTCTTTATCTGAAGAAGAATAATTCAACAGCTCTTTTTCAAAAGCGTATGCTGGTTTTAAAACCCTCCATGGAGTTTCCCTTCTTACTAACCCCAATTCCTTAAATTCATCTATACTTGCCTTGGAAACGGCTAAAAGAAAATCAACATCTTTGGAATACTTCTTGAAAATTAAATTGCTATACGAATTCCTAAAGTATTTTAAAAGTGTAAGAGCATTAAAACCTCTGAGCTTTATCATGTATTTTAAACTATATATTGATTTTAAGTTACCATCTTGCAAGACTATTGTACTTTTAGCGGTTGATTTCTCTTTCAACAAAGATATTGCACTAACCAGATGATACGAAGCATGATCGGAAAGAATTATATCTGAGGCTTTAGCTTCTTCTAGAAAATTAGAATAATAGTCTCTCTCCATTTTAACTAATGAAAGCGGATTTTTTGGATAACTCTTACATTTTTTAGCCAATTCCTGAGCTTTGTCTGGGACTATTACGTTGAGACTTCTAACATCTTTAATTATTTCATTTACATCTTTCCCACACAAAGCAGAAAGAGGGGGGACTACAGTAATCTTAGCCTTCTTTGAGAGAAACTTAACTACATTATAAGGTCTAAGCTCGCCACCACCGCCACCAGATAAGAATGAAGGAGTTGCAATTCTAAAAATATGCATACGTCAAACTGCATGGAATAAATTTAAAATTTTTGGTTTATGAAATTCTGAAGAAATTCTTGACATTATTAAAAATTAATATAAAATTATTTATGATCTTTATCCTTCTCACGTTGTACAGATACTGGTGTTATTATAGATTTCTAAACACAGTTTTTGCTTCATCATTGTATGTAAAATACTTGTAACTCTTATCCTTAGTTTAAGCAATCATTTCACTTCTTTCCTCATCGTTTTCAAGATAATGTGAGATTAATTCCTTCAGTTTCTTCGAGTCTCGAAATGTAACCGTTTCTAGGAAGTACTTCTTGATAAAAGGCATGTAATCGGAGGTCTGAAAACCTTTGCACCCTGCGACTTCAAATGTTTTCATTGTTGGTGTATTTGCTCTTACACTTACTTGAGCTTAGAGATTCACGTTGATCCTTGTAGCATTAATTGTTTTCACATAGTCTTCACCATATACACTAGATGCCCATTCTTTAAGCAAAACCAATAGTCTCCAAATACGTGTATGTCAGATAATTTCAATTTTCTTATTATTCTTCTTCCAAGATATGATTGTTTTATTTGTTGTATATTTTGGAGAAATTCACAATTCAAAAGACTCATAAAAATAGGAAAATACGAATATGCAATGAGTAGTGAATTCACGATCATTATAAGTGACAAAGGATACAACTTAGAAGAAAATAACTTTAGTTAACTAAGATCTTCCATGAAGATTTCATTATATTTAAATTCTGTTAAACGTCATATTTCCCATGGAAAAGATTCTGATTTCAGGTGGAAATGGATTCCTTGGATCATACCTTGTTGAAAAGGCTTTGAATGAAGGATTTCATGTGACTGTTGTCGATGACATGAGCACAATGAGCGAAAAAAACATACCCGATGACATTGAATTTATCAAGAAAAGAATTGAAGATTTCTACACAGACGAGAGGTACGATTATTATGTTCATCTTGCTGCAAGACCATCCCCCGATGATTATGTTAAATACCCCGTTGAAACAATGCTCTCAAACTCTTTAGGGACATACAGAATGCTGGAAATGGCAAGAAAACATAACGGCATATTTTTTTACACGTCCTCATCGGAAACATATGGCGATGCAGAAATAATTCCGACACCGGAAACTTATTGGGGAAAAGTCAACTTTACGGGTATACGTGCATGCTATGATGAAAGTAAGAGGTTTTCAGAGGCACTTGCTTTGTCATACTACAGGGAATACGGCTTAGATGTAAGGATTGAAAGGCCTTTTAACGTTTACGGTCCAAGAATAAGAATTGACGGTCAGTATGGAAGAGTGATCCCAAGGTTTATCTCTCAAGCACTTAAAAATGAAGATATAACGATTTATGGGGATGGGTTGCAGACAAGAAGTTTTCTCTACGTCGATGATTGGCTTGAGGCCACGTGGAAGTTTCTTATGAACGATAATCTTGCGGGGGAAATAATGAATATTGGATCAGATAAGGAAATAACGATCAGGGATTTAGCGTACAAAATAAAGGATCTTACAAAGAGTTCATCAAAAATAGTTTATCTTAAAGCTAGACCTGATGATCCAAGAAGAAGAGCTGCCGACATAACAAAAGCAAGGAAACTATTAAACTGGGAGCCTAAGGTATCGCTTGATGAAGGGTTATTAAAAACAATAGAATGGATTAGGGGGAGAATATGAAAATAGGCGTTGTAGGACTTGGCTATGTAGGCCTTGTTACAGCAGGGGTTTTAGCGTATCAAGGATACGACGTTATTGGAATGGATATTCTCAAAGAAAAAATAGAGATGCTGAAGAACAGGAAATTACCAATATATGAACCGGGCCTTGCTGAGATACTATTTTCAGATAAGTCAAAAATTAACTTTACTGATTCTTACGAGGATTTGAAAGACAGAGATATAGTTTTTGTTGCTGTACCTACGCCTACTATAAACAATAAAATTGATCTTAGCTACGTCTTGAGTGCATCTAAGTCAGTGGCATCTGTTAATAAAGACGCCATACTTGTTATTAGGAGCACAGTAGTCCCGGGAACAGCAAGGAAAATTATGGAATTAACTGGGCTTAACGTTATATCAAACCCTGAATTTACGAGGGAAGGTTCTGCAGTTTACGATACATTACATCCGGATAGGGTTGTTGTTGGTGGAAAGAATGCTGAAATCGTTGCAGGTATATGGAAATTTACAAATACTCCAATAATAATAACTACTAATGAGATTGCCGAGCTAATAAAATATGCAAGCAACGCATTCCTTGCAGTAAAAATTTCCTTCATCAATGAATTCGCAAAACTGTGCGAAAAGATACCCGGGTGTGATATTGAAGTAGTTGCAAAGGGCATGGGACTAGACAAAAGGATAGGAGAGAGTTACCTCAAGGCAGGTTTAGGATTCGGTGGATCGTGTTTGCCAAAAGACACAAGAGCCATTGTCTCCTTTGCCGAGTCTTTAGGAGTAGAATTAAAAGTTGTGAAAGCAGCTATAGAAGTTAACGACGCGAGGATCAAGGATGCAATGGAGATAATAAGGGAGACAGCAACAAACAAAGATGTATGTGTTCTTGGAGTTGCCTTTAAAGAAAATACGGATGATATAAGGGAATCAAGAGCATTGCTTTTAATAAAGGAGCTTATTAGGAACGGGTATAGCGTTTCATATTACGATCCTGTTGTAAAGATAGAAATAGAAAATGCACATAGATATGATACAGCGGAAGAGTGCATCAAGAACCATGAAAATGTTGTAATTGCAACGGAATGGCCAATATTCAAGGAATATGAGAAATTACTTGAAAACAAAGTAGTAATTGATCTGAGGCGCGTCCTTGACCCAAGAAATATAAGGATTTATAGAGGTGTTGGACTTGGTCCAAAAAGTTAAGAAGGCCGTTATACCAGCCGCGGGAATGGGGAAAAGACTCTACCCTTTAACAAGGGCACAACCTAAGGAGATGCTTCCGATAGTTGACAAGCCAGTAATACATTACGTTGTTGAAGAGGCTGTTTCTGCTGGCATTGAAGACATTCTCGTAATCACCGGTTATCGTAAGGATGCAATAATACATTACTTTGATCATAACCCTCTAGACGACGAATTTAAGGAATATGGGATAGAGAACCTTCCTAACGTATATTTTGTAAGGCAGAAAAAGCCTTTGGGCCTTGGTGATGCTTTAAGATACGCTAGAGGATTTGTAGGTGATGAACCTTTCCTAGTTCTTCTTGGAGATACAATTTATGAATCGAAAAGCGAAAAATCCGCATCGAGACAGCTTGTTGAAAAATTTGAAAAAATACAAAAACCATTGATAATGGTGGAAGAAGTTGAAAAAGAAAAAGTCAAGGATTACGGGATAATAGGTGTAGAGAAAGAAATAGGCGAATACTACAAAATAAACAAGGTAGTAGAAAAACCTGAACCGGAAAAAGCTCCAAGCAATCTCGGAATATCGGGGCTTTATATTCTAACCCCAGATATTTTTGAATATCTGCAAAAGATAAAAGCGGGGAAAAATAATGAATATCAATTATCGGATGCACTTGATCTTCTAGCTAGGGAAAAGGAGCTTTATGGGACAAAAATCAATGCAATTAGGTATGATATTGGAACAAAAGAAACATGGATAAACACATTTATAAAATTTGCAAAAAATGACAAGAGGTTCAAGTTAGATATTTAATTAATGAAGATCTCTTAAAACGCTTGCCATGAAATAAGCTCTACAGAAAACCTTGAAATAATTAAAATAAAGATAGAATTAATTAGAACTACTGTTCTCCTTAGGTTGCATGTTATTATCTTTAACACAATTTCTTTTTCAACCGGTTCTGAAATCTTTGACCTAATAAATGACCCCCGCTCTTCCTCTTTAATACTAAATGCACTGTTTCGACTATTGATCTTCTCTTGTACTCTTCTGGCAAGTACCTTTTCATCCTCTTTCTGTTTTTCCATTTAGTTCCATGTATTGGTAAATCCTCATTCCTAGCCGGTATTATTGCTAAAAGACCGTGTTTTTTCGCAGTAATGTGGCTTTCTTCCTAATTATATCCCTTACCGCCAATTATGATTTTGAATTTGTTAGTTATTTCTCTGTCTATACTATTCAGTATCTTCTTAAACTCCTTTGAATCATGAATCTCCCCAAAATGAATGTCGTATGCAACGATTATTTGCGATTTATCATCAACAGTTATTGTTGTTTTAACTTACTTCTTCCTTATTTTCGTACCAAAATCGTTAAGCCCCTTATCGTAATGAATGATAATTAACGAAAAATCCCTTGGACTATCAATTATATTATATTTCCCAATAGTCTCTCAAAAATTTCAAAACCTTGTTAAAGACAGTCTCAAAAAATTTATTTCGAACCTTTTCGCAAATTTCCGTTGTCGCAAAGTGAGGTATTTCTAAGAGAGACAAAAGGGCAACAAATACGGGGTTAGGAGATATTATTTCGATGATATCTCTATAACTTTTGTTTATCCAAATCTCATGTAAAAGAACGACAAAGGGCTGATACTGCTTGTATTTCTTCTAGGCGAACTTGGAGCAATAAGGACGGAGGACCCTTTTGAATATAGTTACAGCCTGTTTGTTCAACTTGTACTCTTCTGATCCCATAACGAATTTAGGTAATTTTACCATAATACGTTGAACCATAAATTCAGCGAAATCTTCCTAAATAAGTACTTTACCAAGGTTTTCTACAGAGCTGGTTTATGTAATGCTTAATTTAACCTCCATGACTAGAATGGCAGTGGACAAAACGGTTCTTAATTCAAGCTTTACCGAATATTTCATAAAATATTTTATTCGATAAATCCAAAGTTATAATCAATGAAAAATTAAATATATTATATTAATTTATATTCTAAATTTTATTAAAATATTGAAAAATATAAATTTTCCATATAATAATTTCTAATGTTTCTTAATTAGTAAGTACGTTCCCATACTTATAAAGAATGATAGATACCATCCATATGAGTATAAAAATGACAGAGTAGGGATCAGAAACCCTAAAACTGGCACAAGAAATCCAACAATCATTGCTATAATCCCTTCGACATTATAACCAAGAGTGTACCAATATTTTCCATTTGGCTTAAATAAATCAATAAGGCTAATTTCAGTTTTATCTAAAATCCAATAGTGTGCTATCATGACACCAGCTACTGAGCCTAAACCTGCACCTATCAAATTAATTACATTCTCAATACTTGAGCTATTACTGTACCACAGCCATGGAACATAAAATAGACTAACTATGGCTGCAATTAATGCAGATTTTCCCCAGTCTAATTTTCTAGGAAACAAGCTAATTAAGTCATAAACTGGAGATACTATATTCGCTGCAACGTTTACCGAAATTGTGGCAATAACCAAGCTTACCCCGGTTACCAACGTTAACACGGGATTATTTGTGAATAAGTACATTATATTAACTGGATTAGCGTATTGAAGTGCTTCCGATGAAGGAATATGATATAAATATATCATCGTAGACGTAAGACCTACTGCTACAAAACTGAACAAAAGCGTAAGGATTGGTAATCCGATGGCTTGTCCAACGAGTTGATCCTTTTGAGACCTTGAGAATCTGGTAAAATCTGGGATATTCAGCACTAGAGTTGCCCAAAATCCTGCCATTGTTGATATACCAAGAGCTACACTTGAGATTGTAGGTGTTTCATAACCTCTAATTAAAGGTAAACCATGAGCTTGCATTATGGCATAAGCTAATAAACCTCCTAAGGTAAGCAAAACTAAAGGACCTGCAATAAGTTCGAAATTCTTTACCTCATTCATTCCTTTGAAAAGGACTAGAACGTTAAGAACCCAAAATGTGAAAAACGAAATTGTCATATGAAGGGGCATTCCTAAGAAGTTCATTGACATATACTGCCATGATGGGAAGAATGCTGATATAGTTGCATCAAGTATTAAGCCACCAGCATAACTTTCAACCGCAAACCAGAATAATGCAGATATTGCTCTCATTATTACCGGTATTCTTGAGCCTTTAATTCCAAACATAGGTCTTATTGAAGAAGGATAAGGAATCCCCCATTTAGCTCCAATATGCCCATTTAAGTAAAGAGCAATCAAAAGCGTTGAATATGCGAAAGCTATTATGAACAATGCTAAGGGCGTTCCAAATTCAAACGTTAGGAGACCAGCTAGCATAAACGCAGGCACATTATGTATCATACCTGCCCAAATGGTAGTGTAATTAACCCAAGTCCACGTCTTTTGCGACTTGGGCAAAGGGGCGATATTAGGATTGTAAAATTCATCAGTTACTTTTGATGTACCTTGATTGTAGTCCTTGAGGTCAATCTCAATCTGATCAGACATCTTAATTTTATCGTTTAGAGGGGTTTAAAAGTTAAACTATGTAAAGAAAAGGTATTAGTCACTTTTCGTTTAATCCTAATATTGCATGCTTATTATTCTTCTTGTTCTTGTTGGTTGTTAATAATAAAACCGGAAAAACACATATTGCTTTTCTACTCTCATGCTTTGACTTGTAGTACTTGTCTCTTTGTTTTTTGCTGTTTAATGATATAATTCTTTGTGAAGAGCGAAACAATTAGGCTGAAGAACATAAGTCCAATTGCTGTCATATACATGTAGTGGAATGCTGAGTAGGCTGGAAACTGGGCAATCGGCAACATCTTACCTTGTAATATATATACAGCCCATGTTACGTAAGAGTCCATAAACACTGTAGAAATTACTGGACCAGTAGAACTCCCAATAGTCCTTATTAATGTATTCATACCAATTCCAATACCTCTTTGTTCTTCCGGTAGCGAAACAGCGACCATGTTAACTAAAGGTATTATTAAATTTACTAAGCCAGCAATAGTTACTATTACTCCAACTAGTATCTCGTATTCGTTATATCTAAAAACGTCAAGGAGGTAATAGCCAAGCATACTTACTAAAGACCCAGTAATAAGCAACGGTTTAGGTCCTATCACGTTTATCAATCTTCCCACGATAGGCCCTATTACCATCATGATTATAGCTACTGGGCTCATCAATAGTCCAGATTCTATTATGGAAAGACCTAACCCATATGGTTTAGGCAATTGAAGGTAATAAATAAGACCAGTAAATAAGAGGAACATCGCAGAACCTGAAATTAGACCAGCAACGTTAGCAACCATTATGTTCCTCACTTTAAATAGATGAAGAGCCATTAAAGGTTCTTTCACTCTTCTCTCTATTATTATGAAAATGGAAAGAGAGATAAAGGACAGAACAAGGAGAGAAAGTTGAGGTAAATTTGTCCAACCTGCACTCGGTCCGTTAGATAAATAAACTAGAAAGGGTACAACGGTAAGCAATAAAAACGTTGCTCCTAGATAGTCGATCTTCTCCTTAGTTTTTGAAGGAATTTCAATTATATATTTTGAGGAAACACCAAGTAGTATTAGAGAAAGAATAAAAGCTGTATGAAAAGCGTAAGGCCAGCCTAGATCTTGGACAATATAAGAGCCTATAAGTAATCCAAGAGCTGGACCAGCCGCTAATGTAGCACTTAAGACACCTTGTGCCCATGCAACTCTCTCCTTAGGAAACAAGTCAGTTATAATAGCTATTGCTAATGGGAAAACTGCATAACCAAACCCTTGAATTGCTCTTGCTGCAATTAGGAAGTAGATGTTTGGCGAGAAACCAGCTAATAGTACTGCTAGAGAGTAAAAAGCTATAGAGATTAAGTAAACTTTCTTTTTTCCATAGCGATCCCCCAGCTTTCCGAAAATTGGAGAAGCTACGGCACCAACAATCAGATAAGCTGATGTGATCCAGGCTACTGTTGTAGCAGTAGTCGCAAACTGCTTTTCTATTTTAGGCATGGCAGGGATTACCATTGTTTCGACGTAATTAATGAGGGTTAACATCAATGTGAGTGTAATTAAAGTTCTCATTGCTTCCTTTTGAGAATCCATAATGATAAATTATCTTATGGTAAAATAAACCTTTCGATATATCTTTAATGTGATGTAGACATAACTTTCTCAACAGAAATTTGGTACATCAGTTTTAGGTAAAATATTAAATATTCCTAGTTAATTATCGATGAGAGCAACGTCAAAATGTTTAAAGTTAGTCTGCTAATTGCTAAAGTCACGTTAGTCTGAAAGTTTTAACATAGAGAATTTTTTAGATAAATAAAAACTGCATAATGTAGTAAAATACACTCACTTTGAATTAGAAAGTTCTTAAAGGAAAATACGTTGCACTTTTCCGCTATCAATTTGGATTATTTCAAAATGTATAAACTTTATAAACATCTATTTACTTTAATAAGAACAATGTCAGATCAAAAAAGAGCAAATCCTGCACCTCTAGGTCTATCCGGTTTCGCATTAACAACACTAGTTCTATCAACATTTAATGCGGGGCTATTAACTCAAGGCGCTTCAGCAGTATTAGGACTAGCAGCTTTTTACGGGGGATTAGCACAGTTAGTTGCTGGGATTTTAGAGTGGAGGGCTGGTAACACATTTGGATATACAGCATTCTTCACTTATGGTGCATTTTGGGAATGGTACTTCTTAACAGCGTCTGGGCTTTTCCCTGGTGCTACAGCACAGTCTATAGGTCTCGTGTTAATAGCTTTTGGCATTTTCACTTTAGTTATGTGGTTTGGGACTTTCAAGGCTAACTTAGGTTTATTTGTAACGTTTTTGCTGTTATGGATAACGTTCTTTTTACTCGGTGCTGGTGCCATGACTGGTAATGCTTCTTTAACTCATGCTGGAGGTTATGTGGGTATATTGACTGCAATTGCAGCCTGGTACACCGGTTTAGCGGAAGTAGTTGCTGAGAGTTTAGGAAAGAAACCACCAGTAGGGAAAGCGGTAATGAAATAAGTAAAAGAAAAAGAATTTTTCTCATCTCTTTTTTATTGCATGTTTTTTATTTAATAATCCTCTTTTGGATACGAAACTATTATATAGAGCTCTTTTACTACTTTTATTTCACTTATTTTCATTTTGTTCTCTTATATGGATAGATTTAAATATTTTTAACTAGAAATATTTATCATGAACAAATACGTTAGATGGTTGCTCATAGGTGATGGTATTTTCATACTTTATACTTTTTTCTACGCATATATAGTTCATTTCAATATGCTGATTAAAGGAAGTACAGGGTATTTTCATATACCATTTATTTATCCCGTAACTATTATGGGGATTTTAGGCATAATTTTGATATATTCTGGGATAACCGGAAGAATAAATATGGTTGGTAGAATATTGGCGGGAATTACTTCAGTTCTATCTATTCTTTTTATATACCTTCAAGGAGTACCAATGATAATAGCTCATGGACTCCTAGTACCTGTTGTCATAGCAGGCTTTCCATTTGCTGGGGGGCTCTTATTCTTCCATATTATCTTTCAACATGCATTGGGAGGCATATTGGGTTTTATTCTTGCTGTTAAACCCTCCTTGTTGCTAAAAGTGAAAAAGGCATTAGGAGTTGGAATTAAGAAAGAGTGAAGGGGAAAGAATATGCAAAAGATAATTGATTTTTTGATATCATATGCAAAGGAAAGAGATTATAGAGTTGAAAACGTGACAGTTGGTTTGCACTGGACATGTGTATTATCAAAGTATTGTGGAATGGGAATGACTCACGATATAGGTAAGGAAATAAAGAACGCTGGCAGACTTGAGGAGATGACAACCTCGCAATTGGCTGAATATCTTAAATCATGGAATTTGCTAGAAGCTGGTATTGGTTTAGCTGCGATAAATTCTGTAATTGATCCGCCAGCGAATGTGAGAAAAGATATCAATGGTTTAGATGTAGGGCTAGAGGTTGGGAAAGGGAAAAAAGTAGTTATGATAGGAAAGTTTCCCTATATTGAGAAATTTAAAAAGGTGGCTAGAGAATTTATCATTCTTGAGCTTAATCCAAATCTAATAGACCCTGATGAAGGGATTTTACCAGCAACTGCTTCAGATAGTGTTATTGAAGATGCGGATGTATTAATAATAACTGCAACCACAATAATCAATAAGTCTGTAGACAGGCTTGTTGAGCTGGGAAAGAAAGCGTTTAAAATACTTGTTGGTCCTTCAACTCCTATGCTAAAAGACATGTTAGAATATTTTGATATTTTAGCTGGGGTTAAAGTTAATGACCCTTATGGAGTAATGAAAACTATTTGCCAAGGGATTGAAATGGTTAGTCCTATTAAATTCCCAAATAATGAGCTTGAGTTTATAGCGCTAGAAAGATAAATAAGTTGTTTTATAATCTCTTCTAAGTTTTTAAGGCAAAACATGAAAATCTAATTATGAAGCTCACCATCATAAATATTGGCCCTATAAAAGAGGCAAATCTTAAAATTGGCGATAAAACAGTAATAGTTGGGCCTAACAACAGTGGAAAAACGTTTTTGGCTACGGCGTTTTATTCCCTTGTAAACATACCAATGACTCCTCATGATTACTCATTAATAAACATGAATTTATCAACTGGAGAAAATGAATATGAAATTAACTTTAAAAAAGAGGAGTTAGAGAAGTTCATAGCATACGCGCTTACAAGGCATTTTGGTGTTCCTATAGACAAAATAATTACGGTAGGGGAAAATGAGGGTGTAATTGAAAACGACAATGCAAAGGTTGTCCTGAAAAAAGATAGAAAGGTTAAAGTGGAAATGAAGAAGGAGTTGAAATTATTGATTAAATATAAAGAAAGCACTGTTAACAGGGTCATACCTCACATAATTGAAGATGAAGAAGGAGTTGAAATTGAAAAAATTGAAATTAATGGGGATAAGGAATTTGCTAATGATATAATTACAGATTACGCCTTAAAAGCCCTTTTCTCAATGGGATGGGATCCAACTGCCTTTATAAGTGTTGAAAGGATAGCATATAGGAGTTTCAAGCCTTTCATATCATATTCCGTTTTTTCGCCGTTCAGAGAGACACCCTTTAAGCCTTTGAGTTTGGATGCTTTGCGTTGGGTTGAGCCAACCGAATTAGAAGTGTTTGGTCATGAAGTTAGAGTAGAAACTGGTGAAAATGGCTTTCCGACGATTAGAGTTTTTTTAAAGGGGGAAGAAGTTATTCCTTCACCAAGCATTGACCAATTTGCAATAATTGAAAGTATAGCAAGAAACCCCAAAGTAAGGGGAATGATAATTGAGGAGCCAGAATTAAATCTGCATATAGACGCTGAAATTGAGGCTGGAAGACGCTCATCAAGATACAATAAAAAGTTGTTTATAACAACTCATGGGAGCTATTTGACTATGACCATAGCGTATTTACTTAGAGAAAAAGTAAAGGTCTATGAGCTCGTTGATGGTAAAGCAGAAGAAAGGAAAGTGACAGAGGACGGTTTATTGGAAGAGCTTAAAACTATTGGGCCGATATCTTTAGAGACTATTAACAAGATGCTTGAAGGTAGGTTTGAATGACCGCAATCTGTGCGGAAAGTCAGAGTTATATATGCATAAAACTAGATTATCTATGTGGACAAGGTACTGATATGTTATGTTTTAGAAAAGGGTTGAAGGATAAAGAGGGCAACGAATCTTTTATTTTTAAGGTAAACCCTACTTTTAGGCAGAATGCTTTTCTTGTGGAGATCAAGGAATCTGTGTCAGAATACCAAAAAGCGCTAACGAATGTATTAAACAGCTTAAGGGTCTTAAATAATGATATAAGACCAAAGAGAGCTTTTGTAATAATAAAAGAAAGGATTAGCAGAAATCTTAGGAATATCACTGAGTTCATTAAGCAGATAGAGTTAAAGTATCATGTTAAACTGGAAACAGTATTTATTGATGAAATTGAGAACAGTGATTTAAAAGATATAAAGGATTTTATTTTAAAATTTGAATAATTAAAGCCTCTACGTAATTATATTAGGAATAAAAGTTCAGTGATTTAGTTATAAAATAATTATAATAGCCAAAGGTTCCTTTTCAAGATCTTATGTTACTGAAACTACTCTCACTTAATTGATCTATCCTAACTTTTCAAAACTAATTTAATTTAATTATAGCTATCAATCCTTAAAAGTTTTTATTGTTTATAGAGTTCTAGAGAGTCTGAAGGAAAGATAAACAATGGAGAATGACCTAATCTTGACCTTGATGAATCACAATTCCAATTAGATAACTTTCCTAGAACACCTTAATAAACAAAAAGATCTCCTTATCTCTAACCTTAATAGTCGCACTTTTTACTGCACATTCAACTTACTATTCGTGGATAAAGAGAATTTTTTCCTTATTCTTTCCTCCTCGCTTCAAGGCATAGTATGGGGAGCAAATACAATTATTATTGCAATTTACTTTAAGTCCCTTGGTCTGTCTCCAATACTTATAGGGGAAATATTAGGAGGAGGGATTCTGATAAGCTCTTTTCTTTCCTTATTTTGGTCTTCTTTAGGAGACGCTTATGGAAGGAAAAAGTTTATCCTTTTGTCCAAGGGAATAAGTTTTATTGCTTTCACTCTTTTGCTCTTTTCCCCTTTTGCATATCTATTCGTGAACCAAGGATATGGATTGATATCCGCATTAATGGCCGAGAAGTCAAAAGACCTCGATAAGGCAATGGCCTATAGGGGCTCTCTAAACATACTTTTCTCTATTGTTGGATCTTTACTACCAATAATCCTAACTTATAGGGAAATAATTTCATTAGACTCCTTTATCGTGCTAATGTCCACTCTTCTGTTGATCCCCGTGAAAGAAAAGTATAAAGGGATTGGAAAAATCACTTTGAGGATTTCCTCGTTAAAGCTTTTAGGAAAGTTAACTACTGAGTCAATTATTGGTTTAGGTGCTGGGATTCTTCTACCCATGTTATCATTGTGGTTTAACCTTAGATTTGGGGTTTTAGCCCCTTCATTATCTCCAATCTACACTATGTCAGAGGCTACTCTCGCTTTAGGGACATATTTTTCGCCTAAGATTAGTGAAGCTTTGGGAAGAATTAGAGCAATCTTCATTACTCATCTAGTGGCAATTATTTTCCTATTTCTAATTCCTTTTTCTCCAACATCCATAATAGCTGGAATATTTTATGTTTTAAGGAATACTATGATGAACTTGAGTGGACCTTTAATGTCGTCTTTCGTCATGAAAGTGGTGAAAGAAGAGGAAAGGAGCAGGGTAAATAGTATGCTCCAACTTCTTGATGCCATTCCAAGGTCGTTGGGACCAGAGGTGACCGGATATCTTTTCTCTCTAGGGAACCTTTCATTTCCTTTCTTTATAACTGGGAGTTTATATTTGGTAGCTACATTCCTCTTCTATTTCTTTTTTAAAGATATGACTTATTCAAGATAAGAGAAAACAAAAGAATACTATACTGTTTAGTTCTTTTTTCATCTCTGAAGAAACATAAAACAAGTTTAGTCTCTTCTATTCTTTTTTAAATTTATAATACACCTTTCCTCTTTCCCTGACTTCCTCCACATATCCTAGTCCAACCAATTTCTTAACTCTTCTATAAGCTGTAGCTTTTGGTAATCCTGTTTTGCTTATTATCTCTGACAAGGTCGTAGCCCCGTTTTTTATAGCTTCTAAAACCACTTTATCCCTTTCATCTAAAACGTCATTAACCAAAGTTGGTGTAACCTCTTCCTCCATCTTCTGCTCAGTTGTTTTCTTCTTACTAAGCAAAAACCTCAATAAGAGACCAATTAGAATTATGTCTATTATCACTAGTGCCACTATCAGGTAAAATTCCGTATTATCTGTCTGATTTTTTATAGTTGCGCTTGACTCTGCATAAAGGATAAGGACGCTATCCACGTTTCTAAAGGAAATGTTATAAAAATTATGTACAGCAGAAAAACTATAAGGTTGAGTTGAAAGGTAACTTATTGATACATTAGACGGTAATAGAACATTTAGGGTAAAATTATAACTTTCTTGAGCCTTAACTACACCCTTTAGAGTAGTTTGATAATAAATCGTTACATTACTTCCGTTTTCAAAATCGACTTGGTTATTAGTAAAGTTATATTTACTTCCAATTACGTGAAGTCCTCCTGCGTAATTTCCAACCAAGGTAAACTCGCTCTCGTTATAAATATGTGCAACAACTGTACCATTATAATAAACGTCAATCACAGCATATCCTTTAGCTATAAATGGAAATAATAATACAAACAAAAGAAGAATAAGTAAATTCTTCACGATAGATAATCACTTTCAAGGTTTATTAGCTTAGCGTTTCACTAATGAAACGGAACTAATGTTTATATGAGAAAACTGATAATCCTATGATATATGGAAAGACAAACATTAATAATAAGTTTACTTTTAATTACATTAATTGTAAATGTTGTACTTGGAATAGAGCTTTATTATGCTTTACACAAGTCATCACAGCCTGTAGCTCAAACCCCTCTAAACATTAGTGAGCTTCAAATAGAAACAAGTAATACGTCAACCGTAGTTACAACTACTACAACAACTATTCCTACTTTAACAAGTACTAAGTCATCTACAACTTCTCCAACTACAACAACTTCTTCATCACTGTATAACTTCTCTTTTAAAGTAAAGTTTAAACTTCACGTAGATAAGAAAGGGGTATACATCATTGGAATCAAGCCAAATATAACGTTCGCTTCACTTTATGTATTGATATATTTTGATAACGGAAATACTGTCGTGTTAAGTTTTAATCACACAACCGCTAATATTACGTTCTCTGATAAAAATATAATAGTTACAGCATACATAGAAGGCTCCGCATATCAGAATTTAACTCCAGCTGAAGTATTGGGTGATTTAGGGCTTTATCTTAAATTTGTATCAGCCATTAGTCAAAATAACAATGATTAAATTTGAGGGAAAACTTATTGTTAGTTCTATATTAGGATTCATTAATATTGATTTTTTAGTTGAATTAGTTTACATTTATAGAGACTTTACATAAAATGGATTTTCCCTCGAAAAATAAACTTAGACTTTTTTCAACGTAGGCTTCATCACTACAAACAACACTTATCACGGATAGTTCAATATAGTTGTTGACATCAATGGCATCCGAAAAATTACTCTGGTGGGATTTCCTTATAGATTATACCTAAATCGATACCTTTTCTTCTATTATATAGCAAGGATACTATATACACCGCTACTGAAAATACTATAGTCCCGATTACAAATGTTAACGTTATTGGGTTTGGTAGACCATTGCTCCCTACAAACCCAAAGTCTGGATTTGTAGCTGAAATGTATGTCAGATAACCAAAATATCCGATCACTACTAATGCTGGAAGAAGAAGACTCTTAACATTAAATCTTATTGAATGCACAAATCCAGCGATACCAACTACAAGGAAATATAACGATCCAAGGATTATTGTACCATATAGTGACGACGCGTTTTGTGATCCAAGGAACACTATAACTCCAAGTAAGAGACCGGTAACAGCTAAGTCTAACAAGTGAGTGAACACTGGACTACCTTTTTTTGTCACATAAGTAAATACAGATGGTAATACTCTATCGAAAGCTAAAGCAAATATGTATCTAGCGAAAACTACGACACCGTAAGATAATACGAAGAACTCCCATGCTATTAATCCAAGTCCTATTATCCACTGCAGAATTTCATTACCAGATAAACTAATAGCAGCTGTCCAAAAAGTGAAAATATACCCGTTGTGAATGTATTGGGCAGTAGTATATTCATAGCCACCAGCATAATACATTATACCGTAACCAGCCATAACCAAAATGAGAGTTATTATAATACCATAATACATGTTGTACTTAAGTGATCTTTTTCCTTTAATTTCCGCTGACACAGCCGCACCTGCTTGCATCCACGGGAAAGTGAAAAGTGCTAGGAATGGTAACATGAACAGTGTTGCTTCCCAGTCGAATATCGGCCCTTGATATTTAGCTACAGTACCACCCATAAGAGTAATCATTGCGGATGTTTTTGTTACAAAATCACCAACATTAGCTAAAATGACAAACAAAGCAACTATCGTAGTTGCTATAGAAAATATACCAAGACCACTCACTAAAGAAAAGCCCCATCTAGCCTTAACCACGTTTATTCCTATAATTACACCAAATACTACTAAAGCAAGAATAAATGAGGGAATAGGTTGTGCCAATTCGTTTCCAATATTTGCTAGTCCTTGATTGTCGTTCATTAAACCAATTTCACTAAATACTGTTTGTATCGCTTGTGAAGCGAAAAACACAGTTAAGGCCAGATAAGATAGCGACTGTACTGATAAGATAAGTGCCATTATAGCACCAACACTGCCGTGTAGACTTCTAGATACCCATACGTAGTCTCCACCAGTCCTTGGTATTTTTGTCGTAAAGTAGGAATAGACGTAAGCTTGAGGTAAAGCCAAGAGAAATGCTATTAATGTAGCTACGAGTAAATTAGACCCTGCCAAAACATAGGGGGTTATTGATGTGAATAATGCTAGACCAGCGGACATATTACCAAGATTTAGCATTACTGCGTCAAGAAAGCTCACTTGTTTTATTAAGCCAGAGCTTTCCCTTATGAAAGGATGTGACTTCTCCATACTATAAACGTATTGTAGGCGCTTAAAAAATTACTTTCTGTGTAATAACAAGAATCCTTGCCATTTGTATAAGAATTTACATAACTAAGTAAAAGGAAGAACATTTAAACTTTTGAATCCCAATTTAAATCTAAAACAGGGAAGGGAAGCAGAAATGGTTTGTTTAGTTATAAGTTGTTAAAGTATAAGTTTACAAAAACCAAAGAAATTTAAAATTATTTGTATGCAAGAACAGTTTGAAGAAAAAGATTAAACTTTGTGGACTGAGATAAAAAAGAATCAAATTCAAAGAGTGAAACTCTATTTTTTACTTTTCATAATTTATTGAATTTAACGACTAAAACTAAGTTCATAACTTAAAAGTTATTTTTGTTCTTGTAGTTCTCTAACATTTCTAATATGAGTTCTATCGCTTTATCAAGCTGAGGATCTCCTTGACTACTTGGAGGTATATCTACTTCAATATCTGGATCAACACCACGATTTTCAATTCCAAGACCTATATCATCAAAATGTACGGCATATTCTGGCTGAGTAACTTGGGTTTTGTCAACAAGCCTTATTCTTGGTGAAATCCCTATTACTCCACCCCAAGTCCTTCTCCCTATTACCGGGCCTAGCTTGAACTTCTTAAACAGATAGGTGAAAATATCTCCATCAGATCCAGCATATTCATTTACTACTTCCACCATTACATTCGGCGAAGAGAAATAAGGCTCTGGAATTGGCTTACCATTCCTAGGCACTGTATAGCCAGACCTCTTTAACAAGAGTCTTTGAAGTATTAAACCAGAAATAAAACCGCCACGGTTAAATCTAGCATCAACAATTAATCCTTCTTCGTCAAATTCTGATAGGAAGAGCCTATAAAACTCGCTAAAACCTTGATACATCATATCTGGAATGTGCACATAGCCTATCCTGTCCTTAGTCTTCTCGTGTACATATCTTCTGTTTCTCTCTACCCAGTCTCTCTGACTTCCCCCCGCTCTTAAGAGCGAGGGTTCTCACGGTCTGAGTGGTCTTTCCCACCCTTCACTCCGTGAGCAGTCGAGAGGTGCAGAAGACCCCTCCCATGCAAGTTGCGGACAGCTATATAATCACGGTTTTCTTTAAAGCCACAATTTGGACAACGAAAAGTCCTATAATCACTCTCTTTCATTAATGTACCACACTTAGGACAAGTTGTTGAAGAGTATGCAGGATTAACCTTGATCACCTTCAAACCGTGTTTTTTTGCTTGCCACTCTATCCATTTTTGTATTCTGCTATACTGCATAAGGTATAACTTCAGTCTATAGTTTTTCCATAAATTGCCAACGTGCTTAATCATTTTGTTTAGTTCCTCTAACACTATAACGTTAGCTTTTAACAGTAAAGCAATATCTACTATCCATCTACCAACTTTCTTAGCAAAATCAATTAAGGTGTTCCTCTCCCTTCTGAAGAAATGAGCAATTCTGTTAAGTATCTTTTTGGAATATCTCCATTTTGTAGGATATCTCTCTTGTAACTTTTTAGCCTCATCCACGTAATGATATACATCATCTAAACGGGTTGGTATTTCGATTATCTGTTTGTCATTACCAACAGTAAGAAAGTCTTGATTAATGTCTACTGCTACTATACCAGTTACCTTAAACTCTTCTTTCTTTCCCTTCCTCTCTCTTTCCTCTTTATCCTTATTTTTGCTTTCATTTGTTAATCCTTCTTTCTTTGCTTTTTTCCTCTTCTCTTCCTTTTTTCTAAAAGTGATAAATAAAAACCAATCTTTTCCTCTCTTAACCATTTTGGCTTCAGCTATCTTCCAGTCCTTGTATAACGACAATGTCCTCGAATAGCCTAAGATTGGTGTTCTGTAACCTAAGATGCTAAGTCTCATCCTCTTCAAATTCAGATTATATGACAGTTTTGGCGTTAAGATTACTGATACACTCTTTACTCTAGGTTTTGATTTGTTTTTGTTGGGGTTTCCTAACCACGATGTATATACATTTGCAGCATCCCTATAGCAGTCCTCGGCTAAGCGTGATTTTAATCCTATTTGCTTTAACTTTTCATACCATTCATGGTGGATTATGTTATATAGTTCTTTCTCACTCTTGAAGCTAGGCTTAGTTTCAACTAGCCAATTAACAATGAGTTGTTTAGCCCTAGTGTACAAGTAGGCAAGGTGTTTAACCTCATGGCTAGGTGCAACTTTCATCTGAACTGAGACTTGAAATCCAGTTGACCTAGTCACAAAAATAGCCTATTTTGTTAATATTTAAACTCTCTCATCCCCGCTCTAAAGAGCGAGGCTTTCTGATGTAAAAGCTATAGAATTTTCTTTTATATCCGGAAATAAATAATATCCTTTCATATAAAAATAGAAGATCCAGTTAATTAAAAATCTTTTGAACAGTTGTTAAAACAGATAAAACAGTATGAAGTTGGTGTTATTGCTACTTCTCTTTTGCAAAAGAGAAGCTTATATTACTCTCATTTTATCTAAAATTATGGAAAATGCAGTAATAGTAGTTGTTGGTGCTGATAAACCTGGAATAGTTGCTGGAATAACTTCTATCTTAGCTCAAAATAACGTTAACATTATTGACATCTCACAGACAGTGTTAAGGGGAGTTTTTGCCATGATAATGATTGTAGATATTTCCCAAAGCAAACTTTCCTTACCTAAGTTGAGAGAAGAGTTGCAAAAGAGAGGAAAAGACCTAAATGTAGAGGTAAGCGTGTATCATGAGGAAGTGTTCAAGTACATGGAGAGGGTTTAAATGAAGTATAGCGTTGATGAAATAATAGAAGTACATCAGATGTTAAGTGAAGAAGATCTAGATATAAGGTCTGTTACTTTGAGTATTAATACAAATAACGTTATCTCAGACGACCCAAAAAAAGTAATAGATAAAATTAGGGGGTTAGAACCATTAGCTAAAAAATTTTCAGAAACAGTTGATGCAGTAGGAGAGAAGTTTGGAGTTAAAATTGTAACAAAAAGGATTGCAATTTCCCCTTTACAGTTCCTCTTTGAAGTATTACCTTCACCTCATGCAATGGACATAGCTAAAGAACTAGACTTGATAGCATTAAACAACCAGATTGACTACATCAGCGGTTATTCAGCCTTTGTAGATAGAGGAGTAAGTAAGGGGGGGAATGTGGTCATCTCCTTCCTCTCAGCAGTTCTGAACTCTACTTCAAGACTTTCTGGCATGATAAATGCTGGATCAACAATGGGAGGGGTAAACATTGATGCAATAAAGATGTTTGTTGATCAGCTATTTGAGATGAAACCAGAAGCTTCATCTAGGGTAGCTATAATGAGTAATGTTCCTCCAGATTCTCCTTTTGTCCCTTCGGCTCATCATGGCTTAGGAATGCCAGATGCTATGATAAACATTGCCGTTAGTGGTCCGGGTGTAATTGAGGGAGTAATAAAAAGAAACAAACCCAAGACCTTACAAGAGTTACATGATTTAATAAAGAGAACTGCCTTTAAAATAACAAGGCTTGGAGAACTAATTGGAAAGGCTGTTTCCAAAGAACTTGGAGTGCAATTTGGTATTGTTGATCTTTCTTTAGCCCCTTCACCAAAAGTAGGAGATAGTGTTGCAGGAATTATAGAGGCTATGGGGATTTCTAAAATGGGAGGGCATGGGAGCTTAATGGCTTTAGCACTTTTGATTGATGCCGTAAAGAAAGGTGGAGCAATGGCGACTTCTTCAGTTGGCGGTCTTAGCGGTGCTTTCATCCCAGTTAGTGAAGATTCTGTCATGAGCCAAAGGGCTTTAGACGGTTCCATAGATTTCTTTACACTTCTTTCGCTTTCAGCAGTCTGCAACACTGGTATAGACATGGTAGGGGTAAGTAAAAAACAAGGGAAGGACAAAGTAGTAGGGCTGATTAGTGACGTTTTAGCTTTAGGGATAATGCTAAACAAGACTTTAGGGGTTAGGGTAATACCAGTGGATGATGAGCCTGGGAAAGTTATAGACTTAGGAGGTCTGTTAGGGAAAGTTGTGATAATGAAACTGAAAGATATTGATGTGTCTGGTTTCACATCTCTGTCCGGGTATATGCCCAGTGGAATAAAAAGGCTGGAGTTTGGGTAAGTTCTCACAATCCTTAACTAAGTATTTCTTAAACGTATTATGAGTAAGAAAAAACATTAATTCAATTAACTACTCCACCTTTCAATAATCTCTTTATTATTGAGTACAAGCATTAACCTATGCATGTTAGCTAAGCTTCTCTCATGTGCTTCTTTGTCAGTTGATGACACTGCTTCTTTAGCTATTACTGGCATAAAACCTAAAGCATGAGCATGTCTAGCTGAAGTCTCAACTCCAAAATCAGTAGCAATCCCCGTAAAAACGATAGTTGTTATCCCTACATTCCTTAACATTAGTTCAAAGTTAGTACCAACGAAAATGCTTGGAGTGTTCTTGTTAAGTACCACATCACCTTGTTGAGGATAAACATCTTTCACTATGTCCCCTGGATTGAAAGACCTTCTGAAAGCCGGATTTTGAAACCTTTCTGGATATGGTGTAATCTTCGTATAAACTATTGGCACGTTGTATTGTCTAGCTGCAGAGATCAGCTCCTTCAGTTTCTGTAGGAATTCATCTTTATTGAAAATGCTGTTAACTAATGCTTCTTGTACATCCCATACTACTAGAACTGAGTTATCTTTCCTTATGTATTTTTTTAACTCTTCAGGGTTGAACCAAGCCATAACCTTATCTCTCTCTATTCATAAAAAAGTTTAACTATGAATTTTTCGGCTTAAAACCATATTTTTAAATATCAAAATAGAAAGCTTACTGTGTTAAGTGAAATAAAAGATAAGATCGTCTCAATGATGTACTCGCTCGAGAGACCAGCACTCTTCAAGGATATAAAAGATCAAATAAATATTTCAACTGACGCTCTAAAGAGGGAACTGAGCGATTTAGAAAAAGAAGGAGTTATAAAAAAGGTTAAAGGAAGATATGTTTTGACTGAAAAAGGAAAAGAATTAGCTAAGAAGTTATCGAGTTAATTAAACTAACGACTTCATCAACAACTCGGTTAATCACTTCCTTACCTACTTTTGCATCTATTTTTACTTCCCCATCTAAGTTAATTATCCCATAGGGATTAGCCTGAGCAGTGGTAATAGTCTCGAATACTCCGTTTTTTACTTCGTAGCCAACTCCTTTTAGCCTTTCCTCTCTAACAAGCTTTGGATCAGTGAACTTTATGATAGAAGACTCGACACTGCCAGCATGTAAATCTTTCTTGTAAAACTGATTTACATTGAAAATATAAACTTTGAAGTTGCCAGTGAAGTTTATCTGCCTTCTAACTAGGTCAAGAAGTGATAAATTCCCTCCATGTGCATTTATTATTACGGCAGAGCGAAAGTACTCTTTCACTTTATTCAGTAAATCAAGGAGATAATTAAACAAGGTCATATAAGAGACACCAAAATAAGGAAATCCAGAATGTTCAAGAGAGCATGTGAAGTAAATTGTTGGGAAAAGAACAACTCTGTCCCTCAAGACTTCCTCTACCTTCTTACTAACTTCTTCAGCTATTATAGAATCAGTACCCATTGGCAAATGGGGACCGTGTTGCTCAATGCTTCCTATTGGAATTAAAGCTATCATGTCTTTTTTAATCTCGTCCTTTGTCATTGAAAGGAGTTTCATTAACAGAACTAAGCACTCTCTCCTTAAAAGCTTCAAAGTCAAAGCTTGTCCTTTTTACTTCATAAACTGCTGTCTCCATTATCTTCCTTATGAAAGTTGAAGGTCTCATAATTGGCAAATTGTCCATTACGTATTCAGAGACCTCTTCTGGGTTTTCCTTAAATAAATCAATTCCTTCTTGATAAGCTGACTCAAAGTCATCTCCATTCCTTATTACTTTTGCTCCACATATCCCGGGTAAGTCAAATCCCTTATTTCTGAACAGGTCTTCAACATATAAACCTTCTGATGCCATACCTACTGTTACCATAGCAGAGTCGACTACACCAGAGGAATAAAGTTTGTAAACTTCATTAGGATTATCTACGTATACAACTTCAGGGTTTAGCGAATATAACTTAAAGAGGAGTTGAAGTAGCAAATCGTTTGCACTCCCTTTCTTCCAAACTGCTATTTTATTACCTAACTTAGGTGTTATTAGAAGCATTTTTGATACTAAGAAGTAATCCACTTTTCCTAGAGCGGGAACGGCATTTAGATAGACATCGGCTTCTCTCTCATCAAAGTAGATTTTCACGTCATGCCTTTTCATAGTTGATGTTATTATTGGATAAGACACTGGGCCTATCACAGTTGAAATAGTTAGCATAACAATATTTATTAAACATAATAGATAAAGTTAATAGTTTATTTTTGAGTTAATAATCTCTTTATAAAATTTAAACATTACTCGGAGTAGATAGAAATAGAGGGAAAAAGTTGCACAAAATAAAGTTTATATGTAAGATAAACTGTTAATGTGAACATGGATAAAGGAAAAAAGGAATTAAGGAAAGAGCTTTCTTTATTAAACTTAGTAGTTATTGGAGTAGCTGGTGCAGTGGGTACTGGAGCATTATTTAGTTCTGCTGGTATGGCTGCATCTGCTGGCCCTGCACTCATTTTATCGTGGATATTAGGAGGGATATTCTACTTTTTTATAGGACTTACATACGTTCAGTTAAGTCTTAACTACCCAGAAGCTGGAGGTCCCTCGAGGTATTCTATCTACTCACATGGAAGAGTAACAAACATGATAAATGCTTTTTCTGATCTAATCTGGTATATATTTATCCCACCAATTGAGGCAATAGCAGTGGTTTATGGCTTAAACTTATTCACTTCTCCTCATCTTGTCCTTATAAGCCAAGCGGGTACACCAACTACTTTTGGCGCTCTACTTGGCATTTTAATAACACTGCTTTTTGTGCCATTTAACTATTTCTCGGTGAAATTTTTTGGTCAGTCAACGACAACTATAGGTATAATAAAGCTTCTTCTGTATTTAGCGGTAGCTTTTGGCTTTCTCTTTCTGTTTTACCATCCACAGAACTTCACAGCTTATGGAGGTTTTGCACCATTTGGCATTCTAGGTATTTTTTCTGCAATACCATTAGCTATGTTTGCATTTGGAGGTATCAGAGTTATTCCAGATTATGCAGAAGAAGTAAAAGACCACAAGGTCTTAGATAAAGCAATTATATACACAGTAGTTGGTCAAACACTGATCTACGTTTTGTTTGCAGTTGCGTTTGTTGCATCAATAGACTGGAAAGGTCTAGGGTTTACCCCTGGTAATTGGACTTCTTTATCGAGTATACCCGGGAATCCTTTCATAGAGATTGCTAGTACTAGCAATGCTCCTTCTCTCTTGCTCTTACTTACTATAATTATTGGAGTTATTGGTCCCTTCGTTACTGGTTACATATACATGGGAGGAGGAATGAGAATTCTGTTCGCTATGGCAAGGTCAAAATACATAACTGAGAAAATGAAAGAGCTTAATGAATATTCAGTGCCTTTGTGGGCTTTGATAATTTTTGCTATAGTTAGTGCCCTTGTTGTGTACCTCTCAGCACCAGTTCCCACGATATATGGATTAATCTCTGATTCTGTAGTAGCTGGTTATATTGGATTTTCAGCTGCACCAGTAGCCTTAGTTTCATTGAAGAAACAAGGAAAACTAAAGGAGTTTATTCCGTTCAGCGAAGTATTTGCTCCTCTTGCTTTCATATTTGCTTCTCTTATAATATTCTGGAGTGGATGGCCATCAGTGCCTTATGCGGTTCTCTTGCTGACAATCATAAGTATTGTGTTTTCTGTGATATACAAAATTAAAGAGAATGTTAAAAACGCTTTGTGGTACATTGGATATATTGCATCCCTTTTAATAATGACATATGTAGGTAGTGATGGTGCGTTAAATATTATCAATTTCTATTATAGTACTGCAATGGTTGCTGTCTTAGCAATAGTATTTTACGTAATTGGTGTATCCTCACGATTGAAAGAATAAAAAGAAGGAAGAAAGGGAATAAAAAGAGAAACCTCGTCTTTTTTACTTTTTACCTTTAATTCTCCATATTACGTAAGCTATTACGAGGAGTAAAGTGATCCCAAGAGCATAAACCCCAAACTTTTCTGCTAAGCTTATAACATAATCTATTTGGTTATGAAGATAATATCCTAAGATTGAGAGAGAAAGATCCCAAATCCCATGCCCTAATATTGTAAACAGAGAGAAACGCGATAGACTCATTTCAGCTACTCCAGCAGGATAAGATATTAGTGCTCTTAACTCTGGTACAAACCTAAAGCCAAAAACTGCTGGATCTCCATATTTTAAGAACCATTGATGGAGTCTATCAAGTCTATTAGAATCTATTAGAACGTATTTGCCGTATTTCCTTAAGAATGGATATCCTAGCTTGTAACCTATAAAATATGCTATTAATGAACCTATGAAGCTTCCTAAAGTACCAACAAGAAATCCCAAATAAAGCGAAATACCTCCTAAGTAAGCTGAGTAACCTACGTAGGGCATTATCACTTCGCTAGGTATTGGTAGACCAATGCCTTCTCCTGTCATTAGCATTAATAAAGTTAAGTAACCTTGTAGGCCTTGAAATATGTAACTCATTTATCTGGCTTTATCTCTTATCTTCTTAAATACTTTTTCCCAATGAGAAAAGCGCTTCATGATAAAACACTGAAGTGGCTGGTTAAGTAGTGATAAGTGAAGAGGTTGAAGGCATTATAATTGTTTCTCATAAGGCTACGTACCCTTTCTTTCATTTCTTTTTCTCTTACCTTTAAATTTGGGATTTCTATTATTTGATGTTTAAGATTCTCACAATTTACCCTTAGTTACTAATAACAAAATACTAAAAAACGTTTCTTATTACCTTTCTGAACTGATGATTTCTAACAAAATTAAAAATTACTAAAAAATAATACTAACTTTATCTCCTTCTTGCCAATGCTATTATACCAATTATTATACCTATTACAGCTAGTATAATTCCAACTAAAGCGTAAGACTGCACAGTGGACAGTTTGTTGTTTAGCGAGGATGATGTTGAAGAGATACTCGAGTTTATAGCAGAAACGTAAGAGTGTAGCTGTGTGCTTAAAGAAGAAACTTGATTCGCAAAGTTAACTAACACACTTGTGCTATTGGATAACCCATCAGTCTGGATAGCCTCAACTGTTATGTTGTAAGTCCCATCTGGATAAGACGCAGTATTAATTGTATAACTGCTTGTTGTTGATGACGAAGTAGTTAATAGTTTACCGTTTAAGAATATCTTAACTGCGGAAATGTCATTACCAGAAACTGAATAAGATATTGTTAATGTCCCAGTGACGTTGCTATTTGGAGTTGGTGATGAAATAGTTACAATAGGCAATGAAGGAGATATACTAATAACTTTCGAGTTAACTAAACTTATTGTAGAAGACGTTAAGTTTACATATTTCGCAGAAGTATCCACAAGAGACACAGAGGAGTTAATGGCAGTAATTGAAGAAACTTGTGAATTTACTATGTAAACAGAACCATCTTTTACTGTTATAGATGTAACGTTAGAGTTGGCTATGGTAACATGTCCTTTTATTGTTACATTCTCCAAAACGTCGTTTATTAGAGTGACGTTACCTACTATTACATCATTCTTTAAGTAGGCGTTATAGGTTAAACCAGCGTCAATTGTTTGACCCTGCACTTGAGTATACGGAAGCACATAGAACTCTTGTTGAGCGGAAATATTAGTTGTTGTTGGCACTCCGTCAGCAGAAACTCCAGATACATAAATATCGAAAGGCGTACCGTAATAAGTAACAGCATAGTAAGTAAGATTACCTCTAGATAATAAAGATGGTAAGGTGACATTACCCACCCACAGATTTAACGATGGATTATACCATAACGGTATTTGCAATAAAGTTGTTATATAGCTATAGTTTGGCGACAGTATTGTTGGATATAATGTTGCAGAATACATTCCAAACTTTGCTTCTGTCCCATTTGGATAAGTTATGTTTGCGTAAACTTGTATTGTCTGTCCTTCATAGGCATACTTCACAGTATTTATTTGTGGAACACTTGTTGAAGGACTTACATATATTTGACCAAAGAATTGACCAGTAACATACTCACCAAGCGTATAGCTATAGTAAACAGCGTTGAGCAAGACTGTATACAGACCGGGTGTAATTCCAGTTGGTACTTTCAAATATCCTAAATATATTCCGCTAGGTGACAATAACACTCTTGCACTACTGATTACCTTACCGGCTGGGTTAAGAAGATAAGCAGTGATATTAGTACCGTAGAGCATATTTACATATGTAGACGGAGAAATAAATAAAAGCCCAGTTGGTGGTTGTGGTTGTCCTTGAATAATTATATACTGACCTTCTCCTACAGCACCAGGCTCCACTACTACATCTGGTAAGATAAACATGTTTTGTAAGTAAATTCCGTTCATAAATGCAACGAAACCATAAGCGTTGTTAGCCTCAGCTAGTATAACTCCGCTAGGTAATGACTGTAATGATCCAACCCACAGTCCAGTAGTTGGATTATATGATAATGTTGAACTTCCTATATCTGCATATATGTTAGTAGTTACATTGTAACTATAAAATGTTAAAGAGAACGTTGTGTTTGGTGGTGCCGGTTCTCCATAGATGTTGGTAGCAAAAGCCTCTATCAACGGAGTTATATTACTATCAAAAGGTGCTCCAGTAATTGGAGAGAGGAAGGTCAGATAGTACCCAGAAAACGTTTCAGAATAACCAGAACCGCTTATTCCGTTAGAACTTCCATATACATATACGAAGAGGATTCCGTTAGCATTTGAAGGTAACGTTACTGTTGCTACCCATTCTTTAGCCGTTGGATCATAAGACAGTGCTACAGTAGTTAAATTACCTTCTACAGATTCTATGGTGGCAAAGAATGTACCAGAAGCAACGGGGACACCTTGATAAGTTATGTTGGCACTTATTAGCATCTGCTGTCCAGGGTAAAATTCTTCTGGTGTAATGCCAGACTGGTTAAATAAGTTTACAACAATGGAAAGCTGGGGTTTGGAGGAGAGAGAGAAGAAAGAACAGTAGCAAACTCTCCAAAGTTAAGAGCACCCCATCCAGTTACTAAGTTATAGCCATAACTTGCTGTCCATGGTATGATATAACCAAAAGTTATTGGGTAAAACACTTTATCATATGTAGAAGAACTCTCAGCAATTTGATACAACGTAGGAGTAATTAAACCAAGTTTATGGCCAACATAACTCATCACACTAACTAAGGCACCCGCAGTTAATGGAGAGGCTTCGCTAGTCCCACCCGTTATGCAGGTAACATTGCCCGAACAAATTATATAAATCCCAGGGAACACATTAGCGTTCGCTGAGAGGTCTGGAATTTCTCTACCGCTTGGATAAGATGCTGGAGCGATTAAAGCTGACTGATACCATGGCTTAGGCTCCACTATACTTACTCCACCAGTTGAACCACCGTAATTTACAAATGGTGGTACAAAACCGTAGTTTGACCAAGCTGTCTGTAAAGAGGAACCGTTAGGGAACTGTATATAAGTTGTTGTACCTCCTACAGAAATTACAAATGGTGATGTTGAAGGATAACCTACAGTTCCAATAGGTCCGTTACTATAACCGCTACCACCAGCATCTCCGCTACTTGCAAGAAATGTAATTCCTTCAGCTACACCCATTGCGTAGTATTCATCAGTAAGGTATATATAAGAGTAAAATAATGGTCCGTCAAACATAGATAAATAAGATTCTGGTATGCTAAAACTTTGTGATAATGTATCTACTCTGTCTTGTGACACTATGTAAGAAATTATAGCTGATAGAGGTAAATTAGGGTTTGCAATGTAAAGCGTTATATTTGCTTTTGGAGCCATTGTGTGAGCAACTTCAACATCTAAGGATATTTCCCCTGCCCAACCGGTAGCAATTCCTAGGTTAGGATTATATGGTCCGATTGGAACAATAGTGAAGTTAGGTGGATTTGGTAACCCAGTTACTTTATCGAAATAAGCTAATTCTTGGGCAATGTAAGGGTCACCGTAAAAGTCTAATATTCCAATGGTGTAGTTCTGTCCTTCATATCCCTTGTTAAATAACCACGTTAAATTATACACTTTTTGTAGAGCTGTTGGCCAATAAGCCTCTATTGCAAAAGTTTGATTAATAGATTGATAGAATTTCTGTATATCTTTTTGAGTTAATAAAGTTGACGGATGGTTAAAAAATAATGTGGATAGATTATCAGATACTATGTAAACGTCAAGTTTTGGCACTCCATAAACGGTGTAGTAAGTTAATGTACCGTTAGAGTAAACAGCATAGTTAATACCTAAAGCTCTTTCGATCTGACCTACCGTACCTTCTGCAACTATAACTGAATCTGCTGAAGTAAGCAAAATGTTAAATCCTTCAGTCTTCAGATAGCTTAAAACTTGGTTAAACTGTGAAGTAGGGTAGAAGAGATTTTGAATTTCTTCTTTACTGAGAAAGTGGTGATATAATGGTGATGAAGGATTAGAGACAGCTTGAGCATAATAATACAGAAGTCCTTGATTCTTTAATGGTATATAAACTGTGAAAACAACGTTTTGATTTTGTGGTAAAGTCCCTATTTTCATGAAACCATGTATTTGTATTGGTTGAACTATAGTTTGTGCTTGTAGTACTAAAATTGGCGACAAAAGAGATAGGAGGAAGATTAGGGATAGAATTAAGGAACTCTTTTTCATAGTACAAAATTAGTAAACTTATTTATTAACATTTTCATAATAATCTCCTTGATATTTATAAATTACTTTTTACACCTTATCATGTGAGCATAAAATTTACGACACTGGAACAGTACATGAAAACGTGGAGAGACAGCATACAAAACCCAGAAGAATTTTGGAGTAAAGTTGCTTCAGAGCTAGTCTGGTTTAAGAAGTGGGACAAAGTCCTTGACTATAAGTCTCCACATGACTATAGGTGGTTTGCAGGAGGGAAAATTAACATCTCTTATAACTCTGTGGATAGATGGCTACATGATAGAAAAACACAAGTCGCGCTTATCTGGGAAAATGAAAACGGTGATTCTAAGGAACTAAGCTATCAAGATCTTCATAGAGAAGTTAACAGAATTGCTAAGTCATTAAAAGACCTAGGAGTTAGAAAAGGAGACAGAGTTATGTTATATATGCCGATGGTTCCGGAGGCTATGGAAGTTATGCTAGCGTCAGCTAGAATAGGAGCAATACACACTGTAGTGTTTTCTGGCTTTGGTAAGAAAGCTCTGTTAGATAGAATAGAGAGTGCAAAACCAAAAGTTATCTTTACAGCTGACGTTACTTACAGAAGGGGTTGAGAAACAGAAATCTTTTTAAGGATGCTTTTGTATATATTAGGATGAAACTGGATGAGTAATGAAAGATTGTTGAAGCCTAAGGAGTTCTGCGAACTTGTTGGCATTAAATATCCAACTTTTAAGCAATACGTTAGAGAAGGGAAAATAAAAGTAATTTATACTTCCATGGGGAGAATAAGAGTACCTTACAGTGAGGTTGAAAGATTTTTAGGGATAAGACAGAGTAACGAGACTAGAGCAGTAATTTATGCTAGAGTTTCAAGCAGTGACCGGAAAGAGGACTTAAAAAGGCAAGTAAGTTATTTAACAGAATACAGTACAGCTAAAGGTTACAAGGTTGTTGACGTTTTATCTGATGTTGGTAGTAGCTTAAGTACTGAGAGAAAGGGATTGTTAAAACTCTTTGATTACGTAGTTAACAGAAAAGTTGATGTAGTTGTTATAACTTACAAGGACAGACTAACACGTTTTGGCTTTGAGTACTTAGAGTTCTTCTTCAAACAGTATAACGTGAGGATCGAGGCTGTTCTAGGTGAAGAGGCAAAAGACGCATATCAAGAATTCGTTGAAGATTTGATGAGCATTATTACAAGTTTTGCTAGTAAATTATACGGTATAAGGAGTCAAAGGAAGAAAAAACTTGTTGAAGGAGTTAAGAAACTAATGAAGGAGGTTGAGGAAGAAAATGGCGACAGTAAGTAGGACTGTAGTAGTTTACGCTAAACTTAACTCTACCATTCTCCGCATTTTCACTGAGGTTGAAGAGAAGTATAAAGAGATGTTGTCATACCTAGTTAAATATGCTGTCGATAAAAAGATAAAGAGTCATGCACGTTTAAGATTAGATAACTACAAAGATCTGACGAAAAAGTTCCCTCAAATGCCCGTACATTATATTTACACTGCTTCTCAAGACGCAACTCAGAGGGCTAAAAGCTTTATGAAAAAGAAGGAGGAAGGAAGAGCATACACTAGCTATCCCGAGGTAAGGAACGTTTCAATTTGGTTAGACGACCATCTGTGGGATTTGAAAGGATATACCACGTTAAGTATTTCAACTCATAAAGGGCGGATTGAGCTTGAGATAGATCCTCATAAACAGTTCTGGAAATATATTAACGGTGGATGGGTCTTATCGAGCGGGTGTAGGATCAAGATCGATAGAAGAAACAAAAGACTTCTGATCTATCTAACTTTTACAAAAGAGGTTGAGGAGTACAAGCCAACCTCATTCATTTCTGTTGACGTCAATGAGAATAACATTACTGCGTTAATTGGCGGGAAAGCTTACTTGTTCGAGACTAATATGGGAAAAACTGTTTTAGGCTATTACTACAGAAGGAAGTAAATACAAAAGAGGTATGACCGCAAGTTTGGAGTAAAGTCAAGAGAGAAAAACAAGGTAATGAAAAAGTTAAAGGAGAGAAAGAAAAAGAACGATACAAGGTATAAGAATGCCAACATATTAGTTAGGGAGGCAAAGGAAAGACAAGAGGGGATTGTGTTAAAGGATCTTGGAGAAAACGTAGCTAATGAAATGTTGAAACATATAAAAGACAAAGAGCTGAGACATAGAATTTATCAAGCTTCATTTAACGGTACGCAAAACGCAATTGAAGAAAAGGCAAAAGAGCAAGGAGTACCCGTATACCATGTTGATCCAAGGTACACCTCTAAGCTTTGCCCCATCCACCACGTTGAAATTGAGTATGGAAAGGACAGACGTGGAATATGTAAAGTTGGTAGTGAAATATGGCATAGAGATGTAGTAGCGGTCTACAACATTTTATATCGCCTAGGTGATGGGAGCAATGCTCCAAGCCTAGGTGAGAATAAATTAAACCTACATGTATCCCCCGTGCCGTTGGGGATGAAAGCCACCCATGACCCCATAGTAATTGAGAAGAAACTATGGGCGAGGCGGAAGTCCCTAGAGGAAATGAAATTAGAGATGTTACGGAACAATATAAAACATCCTAAAAAAGCTAAAATCACCCTCTAGGGATAAACGGAAAGAGTGTAGAGTTAAAGAGTGTGTTAGATGAGGCGTTAAAAGAGACAAGAGTTGATCACGTTGTAGTCCTTAATAGAGAAGGGAAAAGCAACTATACAGAGGGTAGAGACATTGATTTTGAAGAGTTTATCTCAAAAGGTTATCCTAATGTTGAGGCTGAACCAGTTGACTCCACTGACCCTCTTTTCATCCTTTACACTTCAGGCACAACTGGTAAACCTAAGGGCGTTGTACATGCAATGGGATCTTATACCGTCTGGGCTTATTTCCACAATAAATGGTTGTTTGACTTTTCAAACAGCGTCTTCTTCTCCACGCCAGATATTGGCTGGATAAACGGACATTCTTACAGTACATATGGTCCTTTGCTTAATGGTGGTACTGTTTTATGGTATGAAGGAATACCAACGAGAATATGGGAATTAGTTGAAAAGTACAAAGTTAACTACATCTGGTTAGCTCCTACTCTAGTAAGACAGTTGATGAAAGAAGGGATTACCCCGGAGGAGGACATTTCTAGCTTAAAAATGGTTGTTTCTGCTGGTGAAATACTTGGAGGAGACGCCTTTGATTGGTTAAACAAATATGTAATGACATTTGAAACATGGGGACAAACGGAGAATTCTGGTTATATAGCCTCCCCAGGTGGTATGCTACAAGGGTTTTTAACAATAAAGAAAGGTTCTGTTGGCCTACCTTTACCTAGCATAGACATTGATATAGTTGATGAGGAAGGAAATCCATTACCACCGGGTAAGGCTGGAAATATTATAATAAAGACTCCATCACCCGCTTTCATGACAAGTCTGTGGAACGATGACAGATACTTGAAGTACTATGAGAGGTTTGGTTACTACCTCACTGGGGACTTTGGTTATAAAGATTCGGATGGCTACTTGTATATTTTAGGTAGGACTGATGACGTAATAAAAATAGCTGGACATAGACTTGGAGTAGGAGAAATAGAAGAAGTAGCACATATAGATGAGGTTGCTGAAGTTGTAGTAATAGCAATACCAGATGAGGTTAAGGGGAGTAGAGTAGTTATATTTGCAGTACCTAAAGACGGAGTTACTGACTATGGAAAAGTGAGGGAGAAAATATTAGAGAAGGTCAGAAATGAACTTGGGAAAATCGTGGATATAAAAGAAGTTGTTTTGGTTAATAAACTTCCCCACACAAGGACAGGGAAAATAATGAGAAGAGTGCTAAGAGCTTTAATTACGAACGAAAATCATGGTGATCTGAGTACTTTAGAAGATAAGAGCAGCGTTGAAGAAATTAAAAAAGCATTAGATGAAATAAAAACATTATAAAGAAGATAGGAAGTTGTTTTTACATAATTATTTCTGTCCATTAGTTTCAACATATTTCATATGATACTTTCCAATGTGCCTTAATATTGCTATTACTACTCCTAAACCTACTTGGATCTCTGGGTCTTTAAGTAAACCAAGTAATTGCCACCAGTGGTCGATCTTCACTATCTTTTCTTCCTTTAATGCCTCACCGGTCTCATTCATCAATAATGTATAATACTTGAAGTTTGTTAAATCGAAACGTGATAAGTCATTAACTATTTCCCCCCAATTTGCCAATAGGTTTAACGTAAAGTCATTAATCATAGCATTCATTACTTTACCTATAGTTTCTTCATCTTGAAATATACCTTTTATTGGATCAAGGATACCTGACTTGCTAAGTAGCTTGATTAAATCTAATGCTTGAGTTATAGTGGAAAGTGTTTCATCATCTGACATTGTATCTACTAGTTTTACTAAGTTATTCCATTTTTGCATTAGATCTAAAGTGTTATCGGTCATTACATTGTTCATTACTTTTCCTATTAAGTCCTCATCGTCTATGACTCCGTCAATCAATGAGAGCAGACCATACTTATTTTCAGCCTTGGAACAAACTCCGAGAAGTTTATTTAATGTTGAGAGATTTTCCTCTGAGAGAAGTTTATTGAGTTGTAATTCCTCCATCTTTTACCAGCTCGCTAAGAACTTCTCTAGTGCCATATCTCCTTTAGTCCACATAAAGTATTTAGTGAACAATTCCTTCTTTAAGTGGTTTGCTTGAGATGGTACAGCTTCAGACACATTTCCTCCATACCATGTGTCGTCTTTTACTGCAACTGCGAAGTTCTCATACGGGTTGTCTGCTACACATACTATTGTTGGATAATATTTGTCAACTTTAACGTCAAAACCTAACCTTCTAGCTAAATGCTGTGCAGCTATTGTACCAGTCTTTACTGCTAAGTAACCTAGCTTTGGAACTGTTAGTGAGTTTGCATCTCCTACTGCGTATACATTATCATATTTAATTGAAACCATGTTTAGGTCTGTTGGTACGAAACCGCCATCATCAATTAAGTCTGGAGTGGAGTTCTTTAATGCTGGATTTCCTGCATATGGTGGTAAAATTATTGTTAAGTCTGAAGGTATTGTTTTACCATCCTCACTAACTATTTCATGTTCTCTGATTTCTTTAATTTTGAAGTTATGAATTAACTCAATTCCCATACTCTTATACATCTCTCCTACAGCTTTTCTTGATGCTGGAGATAAATCAGATAAGTATTCACCCGGAGAAAACACTGTGATCTTTGTTTTATTCCACACTCCTCTCTTCTTTAGGTAACCGGCGAACATCAAGCTCATTTCGAATACTGGACCTTCACATGCTGAGTCGGCATTTGGCACGAAATTCTTTGGAACGTTTGGCGCTGGATTATGACCTTGATAGAAGAAGCCAGAACCAATGGCTATGTTTCCTCCTTGGAAATTCATTAACTTATCTCTTAGCTTTAAGGCGTACTCTGGTTCACATACGCTGTAACCATACTGATCCCATCCCTTAATTAACTCAGTTGCTAAGTAAGCACCTAGTGCGACTATTACATAATCATAGTTCTCTTCAACTTCAGACCCATCAGCTTTTTTGTATATTACCTTGTTGTTCTTAGCGTCTATTTTGGTAACTTTTCCTTCTTGGAATTGAATGCCTTTTTCTGGTAATGTTTTTGCTAAATCAATCTTAAGTTGGTCTACATCCATATAGTTCGCAGCCACATGTGGTAATGCTGGTCTAAAGTAAGAAAACCTGCTTTGATTTATTACTTTTACATCTGCAGCTTTTCCTACTAATCTTTTTAATGTATATGCTGATGTTAGTCCTCCGAATCTTGCTCCCAAAACAAGTACTTTTGTCATGTGATACAACTAGATTTCATATCTTTTAAACTTATGCAATAATATTATTTAAGGAAATATTAAAAATGGACTTTTTAAGTTTAAAAAAAGATCGTAAATCCTTTTATTCAGAGAGATAATTCCTCCATCTTTACTGGTATTCTTGTTAGTTTTCTACCAACAGCTTTTTCTAATGCCCTCACTATTGCTGGAGGTGCTCCTATAGTAGCACCTTCTCCAATACCCTTAGCAGGTAATGGTGCGTTTGATTTACCTAACTCCATATAAAGCCATTTCATATTAAATGCTTCAACTGCAGTAGGGATCAAGTAATCGCCAAATGTTGAAGTCAGTAAATTCCCTTGTTTGTCATACACCATTTCTTCTAATAAACTCTCGCCAAATCCTTGTATTACTCCTCCGTGTACTTGCGTCTCAGCTAACATTGGGTTTACAACTACGCCAATATCGTCAATAGCGACATAATCAAGTACCTTTACTGAACCTTCTTCTGTAACTTCAACCATTGCTATGTGAGAACCATACGGGAAAGTGTAGTTATCGAAACCAAATGATGCAGTAGCTTCTAGCGTTGGCTCAGCTTTATACCTCCATACACCACCTAAATTAGCTGTAGCTTTTCCTGCAATCTCTCTTAGAGTCATTTCTCTTCCAGATTTTGGATTGACAACTTTTCCATCTTTATACTGTAATTCCTCTACGTCACTTTTCATAAATGCAGCAGCTACTTTCATTATGTTTTCCTTTAATCTCCTTGAGGCAAGCAAAGCTGCATTACCCGCAAGTGTTAAGCTCCTGCTACCGTAAGTTCCAAAAGCGTTAGATATCTTATCAGTGTCTCCCCAAGTTACAATTACGTCATCAACGCTTACACCAAGCTCATCAGCGACTACTTGAGCAATTCCAGTTTCAGTGCCTTGACCGTGTGGAGCAGCTCCTATAATTACTTCAACTTTACCATTAGAAAGTAGTCTTACTGATGCACTCTCCCAAGGTCCAAAGTTGTTTTGTTCTATGTAAAATGAAAGACCAACACCAACTCTTTTACCTTGTTTCCTCAATTCTTGAGCTCTTTGCTCCATTTCCCTATAGAAGCCTTCAGCCTTCGCTAACAGAGCTTTATAATCTCCGCTGTCATACTTCATTCCCAATGGATTTGTATAAGGTGTGGACTGGATAACATTTCTCTTTCTTAACTCTATAGGGTCAATACCTAGCTCATCAGCTACTATATCCATAATCCTTTCATAGGCAAAAGCAGCTTCTGGTCTACCTGCACCTCTATATTGATCTAAAGGTGTTTTGTTTGTTAATACCCCATAAACGTTTACTTTCGCGTTCTTTATATCATAAGGTCCAGTAATCAAAGTTGCGGGTATATCAGCTAAATAAGTACCGTGCCAACCAGCACCTAAATCAATGATTAGGTCTGAAATTATCGAGTTTATTTTGCCGTCTTTTGAAGCACCAACTTTGATTTTGTATATTTGATCTCTCGAATGGTAAGTTGCAAACATGTCGTCTCTTCTTGTGTTAATCAACTTTACAGGTTTTCTAAATGTTAAGGAGGCATAAATAGCTATATACTCTTCTGGGTGCTGAAACAGTTTAGAGCCAAATGCTCCGCCAACATCAGCTTGTATAACTCTAATATCTGAAACTTTGTCACCAAAAGCTGAAAGTAAATACGACCTCATAAAGTGAGGGGATTGGGTGGAAGCATAAACAGTAAGTCTTCCTTGTTGAAAATCTACAACTACACCTCTAGTCTCCATTGGAGCAGCATAGACTCTTGAAATTACAATCTTTTCTTCAATTTTTACATCAGATTTTTCATACGCTTCTTCAGCGTTCCCACCAGAATAAACTTTCTTATAAATTATATTGTCTTTATCTTCTATTGCTTTGACCTCATTTTTCATAGATTCCTCTGGATCAACAACAACTGGCAATTCCTCATAGTCAAATGTTATATAATCTAGTGCGTCTGCTGCTGTGTATCTGTCTGTTGCTAATACAGCAGCTATTGGTTGACCCATGTAAAGTATTTCGTCTTTAGCCATTGGAAAATTCCTAGGCCTGTTTGGAACTTGTACATTTAACCCCGTGACGACTCCGTAGACGCCTTTAACTTTTAGTGCGTCTGCATAATCAATTTTCTTTAACTTTGCATGTGCAACATTACTTCTTAAAATCGCAATATAAAGATTCCCTGGAATTTCTATGTCATCGACATACCTTCCAGTACCTGTAATGAACTTTAGATCCTCCTTCCTTTTTACGCTTTGGCCAACGTACACAATACTTTTTAAATTCTAATCATATAAAAACTTTAGACATTTACTTGATTAAGTAAATTGTTTTGGAACGGATGATGTAATATGTTGACACAAATAAGTAAAATTTTTAAAACGGAGAAACTAGATGATAAAGGAGATTTTAATGGCGGAAAAGTCACATCACCTTTTTATAAGGGAGAGTTCTGGCTTAATGAAACAAGTAAGCTTCCTAGACACTGTTATGTTAAATATTGGTAATATGTCTGCAGGTCTAGCGTTATTCACATCAATAACCCCTTATGTGTTGCCAGGGTCTAATTTACTAATAGCTACACTTATAGGATTTTTGTTTGCATTGCCTCAAGCCCTTGTATATACATATTTCATTACAAAAATACCAAGGACTGGTGGAGATTATGTCTGGGTATCTAGAACACTAAACGGTGGTGTTGGCGTAGTAATGGCGCTTACACTAATGATAGAATCCCTAGCATTTTTCGCTTTAACTGCGTTTTTTGCGTCACAAGCTATACAGACAGTATTAAGCGAAATAGGTGTGCTCAACGGCAATCAAGGATTAGTTAACATTGGGAATATACTAATACAACCTATTCCCTCATTTATCATAGCCTTTGCTGTTTTTGCTATAATTATTGGAATAAATATTGCAAAAGCTAAGTGGGGCTTTTCACTAATAACAGTATTAGGTATATTTTCTTTAGCCACAACGATAATTGCTTTGTTCGTAATTTTAGCTAATGTTGGTGATTTTGTAACAAAAACGAGCGACATGATAACTCTTATGGGTGGTACAGTAGCCAAATATGAAGGACCCACATTTGACTGGGGCGCAACACTGTTTATGTTACCGTTCCTCGCATTATTCACTTTCCCATGGATGCAAGCTGGGCCAGCTGTAGCTGCTGAGATTAAAGGTAAAAACTCATTAAGGTATAACGTATATACGAGTCTAATACTGACATTCATTTTGGTTATGGCTGGTTACGGTATAATGTATTATGCTGGTGGCTACACTTACACTACTGCCCAGTATATGAACAACGGGTATATTTTCACATTTTGGACAGCTGCTATTAGTTTAGCTGGTAACGAAATTCTGCAGTGGATAATAGGTCTTGGATTAATAGCTTGGGAGTTCTTCGTATTATCTTATGGTGCTGTAGTTTTCTCGAGGTACATATTCGCTATTGCTTTTGATAGAGTATTACCATCATTCTTGACAAACGTTACAAAGAGTGGTAGTCCAGTATTTACTCACCTTCTTGATTTATTTGCTACAGGTTTCTTCCTTGGAGTAATAGTTTTCCTAGGTTCTCAAAATGCGACATCATTGTATGGAGCTACAATACTAGGTGCCTTATACTTCTTAGTTGTCGGTATTGCTGGTATATGGCATTCTATTAAATTCAAGGTTATGAAGATCTTAGTCCCTGCATTAATAACCGTCGGTTATTTTGCGTATTTAACCTATGTATCTGCGACAAACCCAGACTTTGGGTTCGTAGGAAGCAATGGTCTACCAAACCCAATAACGTTAACATTTGTAATCGGAACGTTACTGTTCTCTATAGCAGTATATGTAATAGCATACTTATATAATAAGAGAAGAGGGATAGACCTCAATTTAATATATAAAGAGATACCGCCTGAGTAATTTTTTTCTTTACTTATTTTATTACATAAATTACAGCTAAAATAATTAGAGAAGATCCTATTATCTGATACAAACTGGGTATTTGATTAAAGAGAAAAATAGCCAAGATCGAAGCAGTTACTGGCTCTAACAGCCCAATTACTTCGATATGCTGAGGTTTTACTTTACCAGATGAAACTACTATTGAGGTATGTCCTATCAGTGTAGGCAAAAAAATGAGACCTAAAAGAGAAAGAATCGAAATCAAATCAATTTTTCCTAAGCCTTGAATAAAGATCAGAGGAAAAGTAAAGATTGATGAAGAAAGATAGATTGACGAAGTCAAGGAAAGAGAATCCTCATTGACTCTGCTCAAAAAGGTAGTGTAAATTGCTATTAGAACTGCTGAGATAATTGCAATGACGTTACCAAATAAATAACCTAATGTTAAGGGGAAATTAACGAGGATAACGCCAATAAATCCTATAATGCTGGCTACTATTTCCTTTTTTGTGTTCTTAAATGAAGTAAAGCGTGAGAGAAGGATTACGAAAAAGGGAGAAGTAGAGACAAGGACTGTTGCGTCAATTATTGTAGTAGTATAAACACTTATTATGAAAGTTAACATATGCAAAGCCAAGAGGAGCCCAAAAGGAGAGTATTTTATAACTTTTCTTGGGCTGAAGCTTGAGAAAGCTGAAAGGATTAAACCTGATATAAAGAAGCGAAAGAAAGCTAACGCAGATGGTGACATGTCAGAGAATTTTATGAAAATAGAAGCTGTACCAAAGCTAATCCCGCCCACGACAAGCAAAGCGTAATATTTATTCATCAAGGTATTTTAACATGTATCTCTATTTTAATATATGGAAATTATAACACCTGTATTAACACCATTTACCCAGCAAGGAGAAATAGACATTGAAAAATTAAAAGCACATGCAAAGTATCTTATAGACCATGGAATTGACTTGATTTTTTTGAATGGGACTACTGGAATGGGACCAGCATTAAGTAAAGAAGAAAAACTAAAGAACTTAAAAGCGGTCTATGATGTAACCAATAAAATAATATTTCAAATAGGAGGACTAAATGTTAATGACGTAATTGATCTAGCAAAGGCATCAAAGGATTATGATATAGTTGGAATTGCCTCATACCCTCCTTACTATTTCCCTAGATTACCAGAAAAAACAATAGTGAAGTACTTTACAACTATAGCTAAATACTCTCCTCATCCTCTTTATCTATACAACTACCCTTTAGCTACCGGTTATGATGTGTCAGCTAAGATTATGTATCAGTTCAAGGATATACTTGCTGGATTAAAAGATACAAACCAAGACTTAGCCCATACACTAGAGTACAAAATAATGATGCCAAACTTAAGAGTATACAATGGGTCTGACTCCCTTGTCTATTATTCCCTCCTCTCTATAGACGGTAGCGTAACTGCAATATCAAACTATTTACCTCATGTAATGAAAAAAATGAAAGAACTAGTAAGGGAGAAAAAACTTGATAAAGCGTTAGAGTTACAGAAAATTATTAATAAAATCCTTGATATAAGCAGAAAATACGGTTCTATCTCAGCAAATTATTATCTCGTAAAGGAATTTCAAGGCTATGACGTTGGTGTACCCAGAGGTCCAATATTCCCCCTAGAAGATGATGAAGCAAAGAGTTTATTAAATGAGGTTAAACCATTAAAAGAAGAGATAAATAAACTCGCAGAAGAGAAAAGTTAAGAACTTTTTTCACAATAACTATCTTTATGGCAAAACTTGTAACTTTAGGAGAAATCCTAATAGAGTTCAACCCGCTTAATGTTGGCCCCTTAAGACATGTTACATATTTCGAAAAACACGTGGCAGGGAGCGAGGCAAATTACTGTGTTGCCTTTATAAAGCAAGGTAATGAGTGCGGAATAATAGCTAGAGTGGGAGATGACGAGTTTGGCTACAATGCCATAGAGTGGTTAAGAGGACAAAGGCTTGACGTTTCTCATATAAAAATTGATAAGAGTGCTCCAACTGGAATTTTCTTCATTCAAAGACACTACCCTGTTCCTTTTAAAAGCTATTCAGTTTATTACAGAAAAGGCAGTGCTGGAAGTAAGCTTTCTCCAGAAGATGTAGACGAGAACTACATCAAGTCAGCTGATTTAGTACACTCTTCTGGAATAACTTTAGCTATCTCAAATACAGCAAGAGATGCAGTGTATAAAGCCTTTGAAGTTGCAAAAGAAAGGTCATTTGACACAAACATAAGACCTGTTCTTTGGCAAAAGTTAGAAGACGCTAAGAACGAGATCCTGCACTTGCTTAACGAGTATCATCTAAAGGTCTTTATTACTGACACTGATGATTCTAAGATTATTTTAGGAGAATCTGACCCAGATAAGGCTGCAAAAGAGTTTTCCAAGTACGCTGATATAGTCATTATGAAGCTTGGTCCAAAAGGTGCCAATCTGTATTATGACGGCAAAAAGTATTATTCTTCCGGTTACCAAGTTCCGGTCGAGGACGTTGTGGGTGCAGGAGATGCCTTAGGTGGCACTTTTCTCTCGTTATATTTTAACGGATTTGAGTTAGAGAAAGCTTTAGATTATGCAATTGTTGCCTCAACATTGAACGTCATGATAAGAGGAGATCAAGAAAACTTGCCTACTACAAAGGACATAGAAGCTTTTCTCAAGGATATGAAAGAATAAAAATGAGTAAAGAGAGAATATAGTATGGTTTCTCTGAAAGAGTTAACCGGATTTAAAGATATATATACTATAGACCCTGACGGTATACCAGTTTTTAAAACATATCTAGCTGGGGAATGGGTAACAACAAAGGACGTTGAAGATGTTAAATCACCGATTGACCTATCAGTTTACAGCAGAGTTCCAAAACTTAACTATGAGATAGTTGACAATACCCTAAACGTAGTTTACAATAAAGGCAGATGGGCAATACGTGACTTCCCCGGTGAAAAAAGACTAAAGGTTTTTCATACCTTAGCCGATTTAATTGACAAGTATAGGGAAGATTTCGTTGAAGTTTTAATGATAGGTAATGGTAAAACAAGAGGGGCGGCACAAGGAGAAGTTAATGCAGCTATCGAAAGACTCACAAGAGCCGATTTAGACGTTAGAAAACTTTATGGTGAGTATGTGCCCGGAGATTGGAGCAGTGAAAGTTTAGAAGCGGAAGCTATAATCAGAAGAGAGCCCCTAGGAATAGTTTTAGCTATAACGCCTTTTAACTATCCTCTTTTTGACGTTACAAATAAACTCGTATATTCAACTGTCGCAGGAAATGCTTTTGTTTTAAAGCCAGCCTCAGCAACACCTTTACCCGCAATCATGATGGCTAAACTGCTAGAAACTGCAGGTTTTCCCAAAGAGGCTTTGGCTATAATTACTGTGCCGGGTAAAGAGATGGATAAGATTGTATCAGATAAGAGAATACCAGTGATCAGCTTAACCGGGAGTGCAGAAACTGGGGATCATGTTATCAAGACTGCTGGACTTAAGCAATATGTTATGGAATTAGGTGGTGGCGATCCTGCAATAGTCCTAAATGATGCAGATCCTAAGACCACTGCACAAAAAATTGTTACTGGGATAACTAGTTATTCTGGTCAAAGGTGTGACTCAGTGAAATTCATCTTTGCTGAGCCAAACATCTATGAGGAGTTAAAGAACAATATTGTGGAAGAACTAAAGAAGATAAAGGTCGGTGACCCAAGAGAAGTTGATACAGTGATGGGACCCATTATTGATTCAAGAACTGTTGACGAGTTTGAATACGCTGTAAAAGATGCTACAGAAAAAGGTGGGAAAGTACTTTATGGTGGAAAAAGATTAGGCCCTACATATATTGAGCCCACACTTATTGAAATTGATAAAAACAAAGTGAAAGACCTTTACCTATACAAGAAGGAGGTCTTCCTATCAATAGCCGTTATCAGCAAAGTCGACAACATAGACGAAGCTATCCAGCTAAGCAACGGGAGGAGATATGGTTTAGATGCAGCAATATTTGGAAATGACATAACTAAAATAAGAAAAGCCATGAGAATGCTTGAAGTAGGAGCGATCTACGTAAATGAGTATCCAAAGCATGGTATTGGCTACTTCCCGTTTGGAGGAAGAAAAGACTCGGGAATAGGAAGGGAAGGTATAGGGTACACGATAGAATCTGTCACTGCTTATAAAACAATTGTATATAACTACCGTGGCAAAGGAGTATGGGAATACTTATAATGTTAAATTGTTTTCAGCCAAACAATCTTTTTGTAAACTCATCTTTTTAGGAATACCTAAATTTTTTAAAAATCTACAATATCTAAACTTTTTATACATGAACATTTATAAAGTATTTATAACTATATAGTTTGATGGCTGGGAGAGAAACTAAAGGGGCAAGGGATTTAGGTACATCCTCAGATAAACAATTAAGAAAAGCACTTGGAAAATTTGAATTACTATATTTGTCATTAGGAGGAATTATAGGTTCTGGATGGCTATTTGCATCACTACGTACGGCAAGCTATGCTGGTGGCGCAGCAGTCCTTAGTTGGATTATAGCAGGAATTTTAGTCATGTTTATAGGGCTAGCTTACGCAGAAATCGGTGCTGCAATACCTAAAAGCGGTGGATTAGCAAGATACCCACACTATACTCACGGAGGGGTAGTAGGATATCTGATCACTTGGGCTTATTTTCTTTCTGCTTCGTCAGTACCTGCTATAGAAGCAGCCGCCGCGGTAGAATATATAGCAATTTATTATCCCCAATTAGTAACTACTGGAACTTTTAACGGTAGCTCAATAACAATATTATCTCCAATAGGAATTTTGCTTGCTGGACTCCTGTTAATTGGTTTCTTCCTCTTGAATTATTTCGGGGTTAACATCTTAGGGAAAGTCACTCATGGCGCAGGTTGGTGGAAGCTAATGGTACCTACAATCACTGCGTTATTACTCATCGCTTTTTATTTCCATCCCTCTAACTTCTCATTAGGTGGAGGATTCTTTCCATCTGCCCAATATGTAGTAGGAGGTAGTTCCGGTATTTCTGGATTAAGTGCAGTACTGTACGCTATACCAAGTGCTGGTGTAATATTTTCTTATCTAGGTTTCAGGCAATCTGTGGAATATGGTGGTGAAGGAAAGAATCCTAAAAAGGATATACCATTCGCAGTGTTAGCTTCACTATTAATTGGAATTGGCTTATATACACTTTTACAAACAGCTTTTATCGGAGCTATTAATTGGAATAATTTATACTTAAATGAATCAGGTAATTTAGTCCCAGTAACTCACGGAAATTGGTCTGCCTTGAGTACGGCTTTTGTGAACGTTTCATCTCATTATGTTCAAATATCAACAGGCCCGTATCTTGCACTATTACAAAGTGCCCCTGTAGCAGGATTGATATCTCTAATATTCTTAGGTTGGAGCTACTTCTTAATAATAGATGCTGTAGTTTCACCTGCTGGCACTGGATGGATTTACACTGGGACTTCAACTAGAACTATTTATGCTTTCGCAACTAACGGCTATTTACCAGAGATATTCTTAAAAATTGGTAAAACTGGAATTCCAACATACTCACTAATTACAGCACTAATAATAGGGTTTATCTTTCTATTACCGTTCCCTTCATGGTATTCACTCGTAGGGTTCATTTCTTCAGCTACAGTATTAACTTATATCATGGGTGGTATTGGTTTAGCATCTTTAAGAAAGCAAGCACCAGAGTTGAATAGACCATTTAAGACTCCGGCGGCCTCAATTATTGCGCCATTGGCTACACTTGCAGCTGGGCTAATACTATATTGGTCTGGGTTTGCGACACTTTTCTATGTGTTTACTGCTGTAGTCCTAGGGTTACCTATCTTCATGTTCTACTATGCTAGTAAAATGCTTGGAATAAACAAGGTTATTGCAACTACTGTAGGTATTATTGACTTAGTGATAGATATAGGCTTAGGATATTATCTATATACAGCAACATATAATCCTTCAACTCAAACATACCTTTCAGCACCTAATAACCTTGCATTTGTGATTTATATTATCGCAATCGCTGCAATGCTAATTGGCACCTTGGCGTTTTTACTTTCAAGCGTTTCGCAGGATGTTAAAAGGGAAATTAATGCAGCGTGGTGGTATATTGGATTCCTTTTAGCAATATACATATTATCTTATCTTGGAAACTTCGGATTAAGTTCAGTTCCGGTAATTCCATTCCCAGAAGATACTATAATAGCTGTCATAGTAATCTTGATATTCCACTATTTTGCTGTTCGTAGCGGGTTTAGAACAGAAGCGATTGAAGAAATAATAGAGGAAACAAAAACAGAGCCATCACCATAATAAGTTTATAAGTCAGTTTTCGTTTTTTATTTTTATGATAAAGTTCATAAGGCTTCTTACCTTTTTGTTATATTTAAAACCACTAGTTAGTGATTTAGTTATAGGAATTTTATTGTTAGGTTTTATTTTACTCTTTTTATTTGTGGCTATATCAGTAATTATATAACTATTTGAAGAATAAAAGAAAGAAATAAAAACAGCAAGAAATATCATATCTTATGAAAGCGGTAATTTTGATTCTACTAACTCTTTTATTACCATTACCACCACAAGGATCAACTGCAACCATACCCAGATACAGCATAAGTGATAACTACGCAATGGGGGTATCGAGTTCGTTTAACATAAGTACCAATAAGGTCTTAGGTTACGTTGCAATTTATGCGATTTCCACTTCTTCAGCATCACTTCAGTTCAACACTGTAATAAAGGCTGAGAACAATTTCGGGCAAACCTTTGACTTCTGGGTTCAGAATGTCATAGAATTTAATGGGAATTAGTACAATTTCACTGATAATGTTTGGAATTTTACTTCCCCTTATGCTAGCATAAACCCTAGTTCGATATACGGTATCGGAGAAGTTTACGCGACAGTAATCGACGGTAAACAAGTTTCTTATTATTCTTATTCAACACCTTACTCAACTCTTTCCACTCCTTTCTCCACAACACTATTTATTTCGATATCATACTCCTCTTCCTACATTTATGTTTATTTTGGATATAACACATCATCCGGGGAAAATATCTATGACGAAGTGACAATTAGTGTTGCTAATCTTAATCAAGCGGAAATTTTCATATCGCCTTCCCTAACTGGGTCTGGATTACCTTATGATATAGAGTTAGTTTGGGGAGGAAATGGTGGAGGTAACAGCGCTTATTTTAATTACCTTCAGTCTAATCTCGCGATATTTTATGAAGTAAAACCTAACTTGTATTCTCCCTTTCCAGTTGTTTACAACTATGGGTTTGACACACAAGAGTCGGCCTCTGACCTTCAATCCTATATTGGGACTAACGGGTTAGTTTGTGTTAGGTACACCAAACCCTACCTTGTTAACTAATTACTTTACCCCATTAGTACCGGGTTGGAGTGAGGTTACAGTTATTTCCAATGAGGCTTACAACGTTAATGGGTACAACTTCACTTACAATAAACCAGAAAACACTTCCTCTCATTTCGGTTTGCCATATTACATATCATTTACCTCGCCTAATAGTATTACAGTTACATTTTACACTTTCAAGGAACAGTCTTGCCTCATTTCTTTGACTTCAGTAACTGTTAAAGAGCCTTATATAAACAAGGAGTACAACACTACTCAGAAAACGCTCACACTACAGAACGGATACTATTTGCTTATTGCAAATTATGAAAGGATTTCTCTGAAGTATTACTTTTACCTTGATATCAACATACCATTGTGGGGTCTCGTAAACGGGACTGAGATGGTGGTGAAATCTGGTTATTATCACAATGGCACTGTAATTAATCTCTTTGTCAATTTCTCCTATGTAAACAACTTCGAAAGATATATGCTTTTACCTAACATCACGCACTTCGTTATGACTAAAAATGTGACTGTGTATGTAGCTAAAGTCCTACAGTATTACTTACAAGTTACCTCTGAGTACCCAGTTACAGCATATATAAATGGGGTTAAGGAAAATTTGTCTACTAACTGGTATAATTATTCTGAAAAAATAGTAATACATTCACAGACATATTACGTTGATAGTCAACAAAGAGAAGTGCTACTAAACCCCATAATCACTACAATAACACAAGCAATAAACTACACAGCAAGATGGCAAACGCAATACTACGTTTTCGTCAGCTTCCCAATAAATGCTAGCGTTAATGGGAAATATGAAGTGATAAATAGCTCATGGTATAATGCCTCAACAGTAATTATAATTAATCAGAACCCGCAGTATATAGGCGAATTTGAGAGGTTTACATTTATTCTAAGTTGCCTATAGAGGTTATTGTCAACTCTCCTATGAAAATTACAATCAACGCTACAGTGCAGTTTTATGTTATCTTTGAAATGACCGTTCAAGGTAAAGTCAACGGCAGTAATGAAAACTTAACAAGTAATTGGTACAACATGTTCACAGTTATAAAACTAAATACCACTTACTTCAAGTATTTGAGTAACGTGGAAAGGATAGTGTATGTTCCCTCATTCACCATCATAAATGTTACAAAACCGTACAATGTCACATTTCAGAGTATTACTCAATATTACGTTTTCTTTAATTCCTCATTGCCTTTATTAAACTCTCTCGGGGAACAGCTTGTAAGTGGCTGGTATAACTATTCTGAGAAAATCGAAATTCCCTTTCAATATCATTTAATCAACCAAAGGGAGAGGAATATATTGTCTAACCCAGAGACTATAGTAGTCAACAAAAGCTTAACGTATATAGCCAAATGGGTTATCCAGTATTATGTCGTTGTAAAATCAAACTACCCTGTTTACGCACTAGTAGATGGAAATAACGTGACTTTCACATCTGGTTGGTACACCCAATTTGACGAAATTCAGATTCTTAACATAACTAGATATGTGAATAACTCTATGAGGTATGCAATTTACGTCGCCTTACCTTCACTTCAGTTTAACTCAACTTCCCCAATTAACGTAAGCGTAATTTATATGCCACAGTACCTAGTTGAGGTAAATAACCTTTCATTCTGGGTTTTCAATGACTCTAAGATAGACTTATATGAAGTTATTCCATTCTATTACTCCGGCAAATGGGCGGGGACATATAATGTTCCCAATAACTCTACAGTTACGATAACATCTGCAGTACATGAAACCTTGAAAGAGAACTTAGACATGGCAAACATAATATCTGCTACCTTACTTTTAATCTCGTCTTCATTGCTTGTTATTGAGACAACAAAAACAATAAGAAAATATTAAAGAAATAAAAAGACGAATAAAAATTGTTCATTATTTAAAAAATCATTTTTGAATTGGTTTTCCTTCCTTTTGCGTTTCTTTCTTTCTGCTAACTTCTCTGTAAGACTTTATCATACTACCAATCCCTATTGCACCAACTACCCCAATTACTAACATGAAACCAATATTAATTGCGTCTAAGTTGGGTATTGGATTTCCAGTCGATATTGCCCAGTTATCGATTATTGGAAAACCAATAATTAATAACCCAGCAATCATAAATACTATACCTCCGTAGTAAAGCGTTCTTCCTCCAGTCTTCCTAGCTATATAAGTTATTTCTTTCTCACCCATCTTCTTCGCCTTTAAGATATTTGCAAATATTGCTCCAAATATTATCTGCATTATCATTGTACCAATTCCAAACATCAGTCCGGGCAAAGGAGCGTACCATATACTTGGCATTTGTGGAGCTAAGACAAATGTTATTATGCTTGCATATGCTCCAAAACCAAATCCAGCAATAAGACCATGGACTATTGTCATCTTTAATGGAATATCTTTTAGCTGGTTTTCTTCTTCTTCATGAATTTGTCTGTGAATAAGTTTGTCTATTGGTAAGTGCATATACTTTCCCTTCAAAATGTAAGATCCTGCTATAGCCATTACAAAACCTACAATTGCATATATTGGGCCGTCTAAGTTATACTTTTCGTAAATGGCTGCCAGTCCTATAAATCCTAGGGTTGTTAAAAATGCTCTTTGAATGGTAAAACCTAGAGAGAATAGAAATCCAGCTTTCATTCCTCCTTTTGTACTATATTTTCCAACTGCATAGCTGAACGTTATTGGCCATGTATGTTCATCTGGTGTAGCACCGTGCAACATACCAAGGATTAGCGAGATTACTAGGATCTCTGGTACTGTTAATCCATGAGGTGGATTTAAGATTTCATTTAGACTAATCATATATATTAGGGTATCCCTAAAGCTTATAAATTTTTCTCTTTTGAAATTGAAGTTAAATAAAGATTTTATATTGCGAAGAAGAAAATTCTTTGTGTTTGTCATCGAGCTTTACGACGTGAAGAAAAGCTTTAGTGGGAGAGAAGTACTTAAAGGGGTTACCTTCACTGTGCCTAGAAATTCAATTACTGGGTTCATTGGGCCTAATGGTGCTGGAAAAACTACAACAATAAAAATACTTTCTGGGCTTTTAAGAAAGGACTCTGGTGAGATAAAAGTATTAGGAGAAGAGCCTTCCGAAACAGTTAAATATTTGATAGACAAAGATATATTTTGATAGACAAAGATGGAAAAACTCTATTCAATGAAAGAAGCGTCACAGATGCTTGGCGTCAATTTAAGGACTTTGCAAAGGTGGGATGAGGAAGGGAAGATACACTGTGTCAGAACAGTTGGTGGCAAAAGGAGAGTCCCTGAGTCAGAGATTAAGAGGATTCTAGGGCTACATGAGGAGAGAAAAATAGTTGGATATGCTAGAATATCCTCTCACACACAGAGAGACGATTTAGAGAGACAAATCGAAGCTATAACCCAGTATGCGAAAGAGCGGGGGCTAAACGTTGAAATCCTCAAAGACATCGGTAGTGGGCTAAATGAGGACAGAAAAAACTTTCAAAAACTCCTCAAAATGGTCATGAACAAAGAAGTATCGAAAGTTATCGTCGCCTACTCAGACAGGCTGACAAGGTTTGGGTTCAAGGTTCTCCAGCAGTTCTTTCAAAACTACGGCACTGAAATTATTGTGATAAACCAAGAAGAGAAGGAACCAAAGGAGGAACTAGTGGAGGACTTAATAACGATTATCTCCCACTTCGCAGGGAAAATCTATGGCATGAGGAGTCATAAGTACAAGGAGGTAGTCGAGGGTGCAAAAAGACTCCTACAAGATTCTTAGCTACAAGGTTAAGCATAACTACAATGTTGA
>NZ_DBPRYF010000026.1:0-64646 GCF_059755235.1 Sulfurisphaera sp. | reverse complement strand
ACCATAAGAAGTATTTGTTTAGCAATTTTTATCGTTTATGGAGCTAATACTAACGTGAATTTCCAGTTTAAGCTTCGGGAAGTTAGAAAAGTCTTGCGATAAGGTAATACAGATTTTCTTTATCCATGTTTTAAAATATTTCTTCGGATGGAGGATATATTTTATTTAGAGAAACACGAGATGTAAATTATTACCATGTTTTTTTCCGATAATAATTATAGTCATTGTAGATTTATTCATGTAAATTCAAAAAGTCAAATGTTCTTCTCGAAACTTCTATTTATCTCTTATTAAAATGTATTTAGCTTTTTATGTTTCTCCATATAGAAGACTAAATAATGTGAAGATTTATCTCGCCAACCATGAACAAATCTAGTCAGTCAATCTAGCCATCTTCACCTTTCAGGAGGTTGGGTGTTCATCATTATAGCTATATCATTCTAAAAATATTTTAAGCTTCACTGAAAACGTGCTTTTCTTTTCTTTAAAAATTTAGTTCTATGTTGTTTTTCCTCGAACAGTAGTAGCGTGAGTTGTTTTCAAAGAGTTAAATCAAGTACTTTTATCTTTTCATAGAATTAATTTTTAAGTAATATTAATTTCTAAATCTATAGCCACATAAAGCAAACTCCTCTTCTTCATTCATTTATTCATCATATAATCTCTGCTAAGGGAGTTAAATATATCTTACTATTCCAATAGAAATGATTTCCTTGAAAATGTTTAAAAGATTTAGGCAAAAACTTAAATAGACGAAAATAAATAAACGAATGAGTAAACTATGTATAGAGGAGATATAGTAATTAACGCTCCAATACAATTTGTAAGGAGGTTCGTAATGGATCCTTTGATAATCTCGGGTATCTCTGGTCACATTTCAATACGGGGGTTTAAGGATAAAGCGAAAAACGAATACCTTTTTGGAGACAGAATTAGGGAACTATCAGCTCCAGCAAACGAATTTAAAGCTTTATTCATCCTTCTGAAAAGAGGTTCAAACTTCAAATATGCTGATGGAGTGTTCAAAGGACCCGAAGTAACAATGGATGGAATAAAATACTCTGGATATAGTGATGATGGTAAGTTTGAGTTCGAAATCAGCATTATACCAAAGAGCTTAGGAGAGAACTTAACAAGGGTGTATTTTGGGACAAATGTTAAATACAATGACTCCTTTATGGATAGACTTTTAGGAAGAAGTGCAGTTGACTTTGCAAAGCATATAGTTGAAGATCATTTTATAACATATACAAAACAATACTTTCCATCTTTCTCAGATTTGCTATCTTCAATGGGGCAAAGAGACATGTCTTCCCCTTCCTCAGTTTCACTTTCTCCTATTTCCGAGTTCACAGGAGATGCTGCAGGTGTGTTAGCCAAGATGAATGAAGCAATAACTCAACTTAACCTTGGTGTGATTAAAGTAAGCTTTGATAAGCTAAATTGTAGTATTGTAGTTGAAAATAAGGCAATGAAAAAAGCGGTATGCAAAGGAGAGAATGGAATTAAAACAGGATTTGAAGCGTTATCAATGATTATGAGTGCCAAAGGGCAAGGAAAAATGGAAGTATATGCCTTGAACATAGAAGATATTGTTGAAAGCCTAAGTATTCTAGCTTAAAACTTAGAAGATTAAAAAAGAACCAATCTCTATAAATTAAATGTAAAATCATGTAATTTACAAAGGAAATAATATTCTAGAAATATTTTTAATTTTAGATAGAAACTTAATGCTCTACTATCTATTCCTACTTGAAAGGAAATACACAGAAACTTCAAAATTTTCTGTTTACTGAACATTCTTAAGTCCACAATCTAAGATCTTATGATATTAATGCCAAAACAGCTCGGCTCCAGCTGACCTTTTTATTTTTAAAACAGTTTTTAATGTCGTATCCTAAGTTTATCATATTAATCTTTTTATCATGGGTATTCGAAAATATCCATTCCTCTTATTATCTTAACTAGACACACCGACTCTTCTAGTTTCAATCAAAAATCACTTGCTAATACATTAATACCGGAGCGAATTTTAGTAACCAGAATATCATTCTATACATCTAAAAAACAATAATTTTGAAGGAAAAACTGCCTTAAAAAACTTTGATAAGCTTATAAAGGTTTAAAACGTAATCATAATTATGTATACAAGGGATTTAGTTATTAATGTTCCAGCGTTTTATGTGAGGAAATTTGCAATGGATCCATTTATAATCTCTGGTATTTCTGGTCATATTGCAATATTGGGGTCTAAAGGAGAAAAAGATATGGAATCTTCATCCGAAGCCGAAACTGAAAAAGTATTAGCTCAGCCAAATGAATTCAATGCTTTATTTATCCTTCCCATGAGAGGAGGGGGCTCTAAATACGTTGATGGAATATTTAAAGGACCAGAAGTAACAATGGATGGAATAAAATATTATGGGCGTACAAATGATGGCAAGCTTGAGTTTGAAGGTGAAATTATAACAAAGAGCTTAGGAGATAACTCAACAAGGGTGTATTTTTCGGCAAATATTAAGTACAATGACTCTTTTATGGATAGACTTTTAGGAAAGTCGGCAGAAGACTTTGCAAAGCATATTGTCGAAAAACATTTTATTAGGTATGCAAAAATGTACCTTCCATCTTACGCAGAATTATTTTCTTCAATGGGAAAAAACTCTTCTTCCTCAGTTTCACTTTCCCCCATTTCAGAGTTTACCGGAGATGCTGGAAGCTTGTTAGCTAAGATGAATGAAGTTATGAGTCAACTTAACCTGGGTGTAATTAAAATGAGCTTTGATAAGCTGAATTGCAGTATTGTAGTTGAAAATAAGACAATGAAAAAGGCAATGTGCAAGAGTGATAAGGAAATCAGAACCGGACTTGAAGCTATATCAATGATTATTACTACTGCTACTAAAGGACAAGGGAAAATGCAAGTATATGCGATAAACGTAGAAGATCTGATCGAGAGTTTAGCTGTTCTAGCTTAAATAAATTTTATAACTTATAAGTAATAACGGAAGAAGAAACTTTAACACAAGGATTACCTGCAACGTCTCTTAAATCAGTGTATACATTTAAATTTAAGATCTCAGCCTTTATTGCGTAGTCTCTGTCTTCAACTTGAATTATTGTGCCCTCTTCATTAATTACCTTAAAATCCTCGACTTTTGCAGGCTTGTGCGAGGAAAGTAAGTCTTGCGTACAAAGTTCCCCAAAGACCTTTTTACTTGAGTCAGCTGTTACAACTACGTTTACGATCGGTGAGATCCCAGCTTTAGTTGAGAAAATTGAGATTGGTATAACAAACAACCTTACTATTATATCCTCATCACCAGCTTTAACTTCAATCTCAGTCGGTTCAATCTTCTTAATTTTAAAATATGTCTTTAATGCTTGCATCTTATATACATTCTCACTTAGCATATTAATCTTTTTACGAGGATCTTCAAAGCATACTTCTTCCCCTTTTATTATACTAACTCTTAGCTTATTAAGTAATTCCTTTCCAATTAAATTAAATGGAATTTCAAACCAATGATATTTAGGAGCTTCAATTGAAGCATGAATTGAAAGCTTTCCGATCTTAACTAACATGCCCGTACCTCTCTCTACTTCTATTAGACCATTTAATGTATAGTATTTTAAGTCCGTTTCTACTCCTGCTGAGACAGATAAGAATAGACGTCATAAGAAACAAGCAGTGAACCTCTATAACCAGTATCAATAAGTGTTTTTACCCTAACTTCTCTTCCGTTTATTTCATTTATTATTTACACTTCGATTTCTGGTCTACCCTCAATTTTAAAGCACTCACTCAAATCAGCTCTCCTTCAATTACCTTAGGATATTTTTTGCTTCCAATTCTACAGCGTTCATATCCTTTTGCATGCTTAATTGCTTCCTCTTCAGTATCATAAGCGCCAACAAATTTGCCATCACATACTAAGACGTATTTGCCTTCTTCATACGCTTTTCTTGCTTCTTTATCACTCCTCATTACAACAGAGTTAACATCTTCTTCTACCGAGAGAGGATACTTAAAGATAATGTCGACCTTTGCTATCTTACCTTCAGGGTCTCTATAAATGGTCACAGTCGCATCTGCAGATACCGAAGTTGAACTTTGTGCTTGTTTAGACAGCTCTATAACTATCCTTACTGGGCTATCAATAACAATTTTTCCTTCACTTTTCTCTTGCTTCACACTGTTAGAGGAAACTACAACGTTGAAGTTTTCCATAAGATATATTTTGAACCTTGATTAAAAACTTTCGCTATTTACAACATTTATATTTTTCACTAGTCAGTTTTTATTCCTAAAAAGACATACTACGTTTGGGCTATCTCCTTTCACTTACTCTTACCACGTATTACTTATGAAAGTATTACTTTCAATTTGAGTAAAGATTTGGAGTCCCCCCGCTTCAGGTGGAGTTTAGGACTTTTCATTCTCTACGTTAGACTCAAGTAATATTTTGTCCAGTTAACTCCGACTTAACTTGTCAATTTTACGAGATTTTAACTAAACGTAAACTTATACGTTAGTTTACATAAAAGCCTTATTGCACGACAAACTTAGGGGAAAAGAAAGTTCCTGTGGAAATAGAAAAAAGGAGAGAAATAATGAAAATTAAAAGAGTGAGAAGCAATTTTTGTCTTTTATAACCCAGGAAAGAGTGAAAATAAAAATTGCTCTGCAAGCTGAAAATAAAGCCCTAAAAATGACGTGTATAGACTCTAGAGATTGACTTTGAGGAGGGATTTTTTGTAATTGAAAGAATCACTTTCCATTTTTTAATTTTGTGCAGAGAACAGTGCAACTTAAAAACCCCTTTATTATTCATAACTCATGGACTACTACTTTTCAAACATTCAAAAGGTCGAAAAACAACCAGTTGCAATTAAAGGTTCAAAAGGGGCTTACATTCAATGGTTAGTAACAAAGAACGAGGGAGCACATTACGCAGTAAGGAGATTTACTTTAGACCCTCATGGCATAATTCCAATGCATTATCACAAATATCAAGAGACAGTTGTAATTGTAAAGGGGAAATGCAAGGTTTGTGTTGCTGATAAACAATTTGAGATGAAAGAGGGTGACTACATCTTCATTGATGGAAATGTGAAACATGCGTTTGTAAATGACGATGAGCCATTAGAGTTCTTTTGCATAATTGATTATCCAGATGACATGACTACACACACTGTTGATGAAAAGTGCGAATAAAAGTTTCCAGAGTCAAAAGAAGATCCTTTAACATGAAAAGGTTTTTATCACAAGCTATTTTATACGCTCATACGACCCACATCTGTTTATTATCTTCCTCAGTGACGTTGTCAGAATTTCAGTTATAATGATTACAGTTCCAATCTTGTATACGATCTCAGTGTAAAATCTTCCGCAGATATTAAAGCATCTGTGATATATTATCTCTTTCCCTTGTCTCTCCTCTCTATGATAAACGCTAGGATTTTTGCAAACCCTTTCAATGCAGTAGCAGAGAAGTTTGTCGTCAATACCATAACGTCTTAATAATTCCCTATCATTAGTGATTTCACGTAATGCGTGAAATGTTAATTTACAACCTTCAAGCTCACCTATCACATCATAGCACATAAGCTTATTCTCTTTTAGGAGGAAAAGTAAATAACTTTTACGTCTTACTCGTCTTTATCATTATATACTATGTCGATAACAGCAATTTTCCTGTTTGTACTTCTATATACCCTAACTATTGCATCATGATCTTCAAGATCTGAAAGTTTCTCGTCATTTACGAAAATCATTAAGCCGTTATCAAACTCCTCAATCTTAACTTTAAATGCGTTCATAAGCTTGTTCAAATCCTCAACTAGCTCTTTCTTAACGGCTTCATCAATGTTCATATTGTTTATTTTCTTTTGAATCTCATCCAGTTTTTGTGGGTCATATATCGCTAGTGGAAAATCTGTAAACAAAACTGAGACTTCCTTTATATCTGGGATAACAAGATCTAAATTTTCCCCTTTAATCAATCCATAAGCGATGTCTGCATATAAACGCGATAAAAGAAGATGAATAAGGCCTAATTCTCGAGCATAAGAAGATTTAGAGGCAAGATTTGCATAGCCAAGGGCAATACTGTAAGCTGATTTAGCTAAACTTTCAAAGTACTCGATCTTACCCATTTTTGCAATAAGCTCTTCATACCTCAGTAGCAACTCTCTAAAATCGCCATTTGTGGGATTTTTGCTTAAGTTGTTAATTTGCTCGTCAACGTCTATCTTTAGTTCTTCTATCTCTTTTCCTTCCTTGATTTTTCTCTGCAATTCCATAACAAAGTATTTGTATCCGTTCTTAAAACCTTTAATTATAGCTTCTGACAATCCTTTTACTCTAACTAGCTTAGACACTAGCATATTTATGATAGTCCGACTTGATAGTGGTTGAAGCTAGAAAGTTTAGTTAAGCAACGACTTAAAAAGAGTAATATTTGCTCTTTGATATTGAAGTTACTTAATACGCTCATAACTCCCACATCTTTTTATTATCTTCCTTAGAGAGGTTGTTAAGATCTCAGTTATAATGATTACACTTCCTACTTTGTATACAATCTCATTGTAGAATCTTCCGCAGATGTTAAAGCATCTGTGATACAATATTTCGTTTCCTCTCTTCTCCTCTCTATGATAAACACCAGGGTTCTTGCAAACCTTTTCAATGCAGTAACAAAGAAGTCTATCATCAATGCCACAATCTTTCAATAGTTTCCTATGTAGAGTAACCCTATGTGATGCATGCTTAGAAAATCTACAATTTTTAAGTTCTCCTAAAACATCATAACACATAAGTCCGTTTTCTTTTTAGAAACAATTAGATAAATAATTGACGCGTTTTAGTCGTCTTTATCATTATATACTATATCAACTACAGCAATTCTTTTATTCCTATCTCTATAGACTTCAACTATTGCATCATGATCTTCAAAACCTGAAAATTTCTCGTCATTTACGAAAATCATTAAGCCGTCGTCAAACTCAAGAATCTTAACTTTAAATGTGTTTATAAGCTTGTTCAAATCCTCTATAAGTTCTTTCTTAATATCTTGATCGATGTTTATGTTATTTATTTTCTCTGAAATCTCATCTAGTTTTTGTGGTCCGTATATTGCTAATGGAAAATCAATAGATAAAGCCGAGGCTTCTACCACATCTGGAATGATAGGGTCTAAATTAACCCCTTTAATCAACGCATCAACAATATCTGCATATAATCGCGATAAAAGAAGGTGAATAAGAGCTAATTCACGAGCATAAGGGGATTTTGAAGCGACATTTATGTAATCAAGTGCAACATAATAGGCAGATTTGGCCAAACTTTTAAAGTATTCGACCGTACCCATTTTGTCAATAAGCTCTTTATGCTCTAATAATTCTTTAAAATCGCTATTTGAAGTGCTTTTACTTACTTTATCAATTTGCTCATCAATAGCTTTTCTCAGATCGCTTATTTCCTCTCTAACTCTTTCTTGTACTTCCATAGGTAATAATTTGTTTATCCCTCTTAAAATCTTATGTGATATTCACCACTCACTCTCTTACTATTGCTAGAGATTTAATATCTACATATTACTCTCGTACAAAAACGAAAGAACCTTTTGTGCGTCTATTTCTTTATTAACAAAAGCAAGTTTTTAAGATTGATCCTAAAAGCTATTTCTGGCTAGTCTCTGTTAATGTTTTCCTCTTTATTGAATTCAAGTTTTACTCCCTGTTGTTTGCTAACTCTTGTGTCAAGGATTTTGCTCACATAAGGATTAATGACATCAGCATAGCTCTATAAACAATAAAGTTTAATAAGTAAAGTAAGAAAGGGAGACACGTGTCTCAGATTGCTCTTCTTAAAAAATTCAAGCTTAAGGATTTCAATTTAGGTTATGTTAAGCTTTCAGATGGCACTACTATTATTCTACGTACTGCAATAGTTGATATTAAACCTCTTCAAACTCCTTCTCCATTCGGAGTAGAGTTTAACGTGTTAGCTACTGGTGGAATATTTGTTTATCCTTCAGATTCCGCACTAAATGAAGTTAAAGATAAACCACTTATAGAGCCTGGTAAAACACCATCGGATGGTTGGACTTTAATTGACATCACTAAAAAGCAATTAGCTTATGAAGAGGTTGAATTTCTTTTAAACAAAAAGGAGAAATACATAATTAGGGCTGAATTAGATCCTCTGCTTGTTGCTAAAAACACTGAGTATAGGACGATACAGAAAGAACCGATATATACCGTTAGATGGGTAACTAAAACTTCATGGAAAAAGAGTGAATGAAAATGGTGATAAGTAATAATGCTGAAATGCTTGTTCAACAGTCGGAGAACGGACTCACGTCTTTAAGAGAAATTTATAACGCAATAACTATTCAAGACGCTGTAGACATTCTTAGAAAATACTTAAGTGAGGATGCAATTGAAATTATTAAAGATGAGGTAGATATAAGAAAGCTTTCCGCCTTCATATTATGGTTTGAAGACCTATTTGGTGATATAATTCATATAGCCAAAATGTTCCCATTTTCAGATGTCGAAAGTGAAAAGCTAGCATTTGTTGAAATTGATTTAGACTGTGATAAAAATACGGGATTAAAGCTAAGTAAGGTGATTAAAGCTTACATGAACAATGAAGGGTTTAATGACTTATCGAGAAAGGTAGCTTTAATATGTCGGAGGTAGAGGAATTAAATCCTAGAAGATTAATAGATAGTATTAAACAGATTGTAGATAAAACTTCAATTAACGCAGTACTTTTACGCAAGATTGCAAGCACATTATTTTTCTCTTTATACAACTATTGGGCAATCAAGAGCTACAAATTACATAACAAGAGATACACAAACCCTTCTATTAAAAGCTGGGAATTAGTTAGTGAAATCGAGAGTCTGATTATATCTGGATAGGATCTAAATTCACCTCTTGAAGCAATGCACCAGCAGTATCTGCGTATAAGTGCGATAAAAGAAGATAAATAAAGTCTACTTAATACGCTCATATGATCCACACCTATTTATTGTCTTTTTCAGAGACGTTGTTAAGATCTCAGTTATAATGATTACGCTTCCAATCTTGTATACAATCTCAGTGTAAAATCTTCCGCATATATTAAAACATCTATGATACAGTACTTCGTTTCCCCTTTTCCCCTCACTGTGATACACGTTAGGATTTTTGCAAACTTTCTCAATGCAATAACAAAGAAGTTTGTCGTCAATGCCACATTTCTTTAACATTTCCCTATGTGTATCAATCCTAAATAATGCGTGAAATGTTATTATGCAACCTTTAAGTTCACCTAATACATCATAGCACATGAGGTTATTCTCTACTTATAAATAAAAAGCCCACCCCTATTAATCTTCTTTATCTTCATATGTTATATCAATTGCCACAATTTTCCTATTTTTATCCCTAAAAACTTCAACTATCGCTTCGTGGATCTCATTGTGAAAAGCTTCTTCTCTATTAATATCAATAAATATGCCATCATCAAACTCCTCAATTCCTATATGCTTTCCCTTTAATGCAAATTCTAATCCCTTTAAATCTTCTTTAAGTTGCGCTTTGATTTGACGATCAAGTGTTATATCGTCTATTTTCTTTGATATTTCCCAGAGTTTTTGTATAGCATTTACTAGAAGCGGGAAATTAATTAGTGAAGTTGAGAATTTAATTACATCTAGAATAACGGAATCTAAATCTGCGTCCTTAAGTATAGCATCAGCAATATCTGCATATAATCGCGATAAAAGAAGGTGAATAAGAGCTAATTCACGAGCATAAGGGGATTTAGGAGCAATGCATGTATAATCAAGAGCAACACTATAAGCTGATTTAGCCAAACTTCCAAAGTACTTGGATTTGCCCATTTGCTCTTCAAATTCCTCATACCTTAATAACAAATCCAAAAACTCGTAAGTAGCATTACTTTTGTTTAAGTTATCGATCTGTTCATTAATAACTTTTCTTAAATTGTCTAGTTCTTTCTCCTCTTTAGCTCTCTCTTGTAATTCCATAAGTAATTATTTGTCTTCGTTCTTAAATCCTTTCATGAATCAGCGACTTAATGTTATGTTAAACATCATAATAGTTAAAAACCTTGAAAGAGAGAGTTTATTGTGTCAGTTTTACTTAAACTCCTTGAAGAAAGACCTAAAAAGAGGAAAGTTAGGATATCCGAAGAAGATCTGAAGAGGTTAGCTAAGCTTGCTGAGGAAAACGTCAAAGTGATGACTTTATCTGGTTGTATTAAAATTGAAGGTGAAGTAATATATTGGAAGACGAACTGTATGGGTGGATATTATCAAGATTGAATGAGTTAAAGGGGAGTGAGACTGACAGATTTCTTAAGTTCCTTGCAATAATTAACACCTTTCTGGAGGAGAAGGGACTAGGAAGAATAATAATCGTAGGAGGATTTGCAGCAGAAATTTACTCTGGAAGGAGCTATAGAACTGGAGATGTTGACATAATAGTTGAAGGTGACGCAGAACTAGTTAGAAGAGTTCTCTTAAGAATTTCCGACCTAGGTTTAAGGGTTATGCTACCGAGAATGAGAGAGATATCAGAAAAAGGAATTGATATAGTATCAAACGTTTATGATAGGAAGAGAGAACCTAAGAAACTGATCGTGGATGAATACTCAGTTTATATTATTCCTGCGGAAGAGGTTATTCTGACTTACTTAGAGGGATGGAAATTGTATGAAAGCACAGAAGACAAAATGAAATCTGTTCTAGTTTACTGCGCCCAAAAAGAGATGATAAATAAAGAGTACCTAGGAAAAGAAGCAAAAAGCAAAAACATCTACGATTACTACCTAAAACTTAAAGAGTACTGCTAGGAAAAGTAAATGTTCTATCAAAACCTTGGTTTTTAATCTAGTTAATGCTGAAGTATATACTTTGCCGTATCTGCACACTTATCTAACATAAGAAGTTTCTACGCTGATTTTATGACCTCTAGTAACTCTTTTTCTCCTTTGCCCTCTGGATATACTTCGTCTATAACTTTGATTCCTTGTTGGTTTAACTTGGCTTTAACACTCTCTGGAACTTTTTTGAGAGAAGCTACTATAGTTATGTCTGACTGGAATATTTGTTTATACGGTATTATCTGATCAATTATATCCTTACTCCAGTATTGTATATCTTGATTCTTGCACTCAATGAGAACCCTAACTCTAACCTTATCGACCTTATAGAAATCTTCATAACTATTAACACCACATAATATTACTATATCAGGCCTTAACGAATGTTTTTTGCTCTTCGATATCTTTAAATCTCTTTCATAAAACTCTTTTAAAGAGCTAGGAGGTTCGACCCTTTGCCATCCTGCACCATCAAACATTGTAACTGGATGAATATCAAACTCATGCCAAATTGAACAGTTTCCACAACTACAACTGAAAGTTGCTACTGAATATGAAGAGCTCTGTTTAAATGATACAATTTTATAATTTCCAACAAAGGGTCTTTCAAAATCCTTGATGACCTTATTTATGATTAACTCAGCAATTATGCGTGATAATAACCATATTTGATGTATTTGCTTAGTTAGCATTTTTAATGAGTTTCTTCTTGAGTAAGAATCAGGAACTAAAAATGATAAAGGATAATCTGCACCACTTTTAATCTGACGGTGCAATAAAGGTTGCGGAAGAATAAATGTGTTATAATTTTCAGTAATAGTTAATAGTTTGCGGAGCTGTTGAAGCATAGGAAAATAATAGTGAGTCCAATCACTTAAGAGGAATTCTCTATCCTCTTGCGTTAAATATGTAAATTCTAAATTATTAAGATAGGAGAGAGGTCTACGTATCCACTCTTTATTTTCTTTTCCTAAATCCTCAGCAGGAAGCATATAAATCTCGTTATATAATCCCGAAGATTTACTACCCATAATCCTTATAACGGTTTTACCTCTTAGCATGTTAAGATCCACTTTATATCTAACTCCATAACGTTCTCTATATATGGAAATAGCATACTTAGATATATGGACTACTCTATTGCCATCAATAACAAAGTAATAGTCAACAGAAGTATTTAAACCGTTACCATATTCATCAACTTCGATAATCGTTGACAAAGCCTAAAACACCATTACTATTAATATTAGCTGGCATTAAATATTAAAGCATTGCGATTAAATTATGTAGCTTGGGAAAACTGTCCTTGAAATTAATATATATACAGTAAACAAATGAGAAACTATGACAGAATGCCCTCGAACAGTTCCAAGAACTAGCTAAATAGTAAAGAGGAAAAGTGAAAGAGGATAAGGAAACTGGTATTCAAATCAAGGGAAGAAGATAAGCTTATACTATGTTAAAGAACAATATTTACAGGCATCGAGTAAAAGGACCAAAGGGAGTTTACACTAGATAATCAGGATAAACATATATATGCAAGAACAAGACTTACTTTTAACTAATTTTAGTACAACATTTCTCGCATAATCTTATTAAAATAAGAAAAACATTAACATGTGAACTTGGTCTTAGAACTTGCCAATTACATTGGAATAATCGCTTTTGCAATTTCAGGTTCTATGAAGGCAATTAAAAAAGGAATGGACTTATTAGGTGTTTTGGTCTTAGGTTTTTCCACAGCACTAGGTGGTGGGATTACTGCAGATTTGCTTTTAGGAAAGACACCACCAACAAACCTAGTTTATCTCCCTTACCCTCTTACCGCATTTATTTCTAGTCTTTTCACTTTTATCTTCTACAAGGTCTTCAGTAACGTAAATAAACCTTTACTTTATGCTGATGCAATAGGTCTTGGAGCTTTTGCGTCATCTGGAGCTTCATTAGCTTATTCCGTTTATCCTTCCCCTTTACTCGTAGTTATGATTGGTACTATTACTGCAGTGGGAGGTGGAGTAATTAGAGACTTACTCTCTAACGAAATTCCCTTGGTGTTAACTAGAGAGTTTTATGCAAGTGCAGCAATAATTGGTTCATTCACGTTCTTCATGCTAAAATATGAAGGAGTTAACGAAGAATATGCAATCCTCATCTCCTTCGTAATAACTACGTTACTTAGAATTGTCGCTTTAAGGATGAAATGGGAACTACCTAAACCGTTAAATAATTAAGAAAATTTATTTCCCAGAAGATTTATTACACACTATAAAATTCTTTGATGACAATCTTTCACTGTAAAGTATCATTACTGAGGCATTATTGTTGTGTGCTATGTTCCTTATAATTGCTTCTAATCTATCTTTATCGTCTCTTGATGCTGGGAGGACAACAAATAAGCTTTTATTAGACTTAAAAAGCGTATTCAAGAATTTTTCAAAATCAGTCACCCAAGTAAGACTATAAAACCAACACATACTGTATCCAAGCCTATCGCTTAGCCCACTAATGTCATCCTCAACGAATTTCCCGATACTTACTGTCATTTCTTATCCCTCATGATAGATTAAGGCATACTATTTAAAAAACTTTCTCATGTATAATTTATATAACTCCTTTAAAACTCCGTTAAGTAATACCAAACTTCACCAAAACTTTTTCTATTACCTAGGTTTTATTACACCATTCTAGCTATTTGGATATTACTCCGTACTTAAAGGAATCCTCATCAATCAGTCTGGGGAGTTGTCTTCACTATAATAAACTAAGTAATAGACACTTAAATAAATTACCTTTTCATGGAACTCTCGCCTAGTAGATATGACGTATAGGGAAAATTACAAAAACTTATGGTGGAATTTTTGAGAAATGCTTTATGCAAGTAGAAATCTAAGTATTAGAAACGTAATTTTTAGGTTAAACACTATCTAAAAATCTTTAAGAAAATAAGAAAAGGCTGTCTTTAAAGGTTTAGACTGAGATTGAGCATACACTTGGGTCATTCAAGTATAATATCATGTTTATTGGATTAAATAACTGGCTTAGTGAAGTAGTGCCCGGAATAACAACTTATAATGATTTAGAAGTAGTGCCGTCAGCTAGAGTCCCCTATATTAAAGTTGTCACATTAGCCATAAGAATAACACTATAATGAGTTCTCACAGCATTCTCCAGAGCAGTGATGCTGTTCAAACAATCCCCAGTTGGGTCAGTAAAATTAATTTGGTACTATTTGTTGCCCCGACTAGTTATTGTGTTATGGTAAATATTAGGGTCAATGACCGAGATATATTTTGACATGATGCTAAACTCTTTATCATTTATTTTAAGATGCGTTTAAAATCTTCTAATCAGACCTTATATAACTGTTAAATGTAATAGGCTTTATGGTATTTGGATTTGGTAAAAAGAAGAACTTAGAATTTAGTTATGCTAGCATACGGATGAACCGTAGTTTTGAAGTTAAGAATGCTTCTGCAGAAGAACTATTAGAAATATTGAAGGTACGTTCTAAAGAAGCACATAATATGACTAATATACCAAGTGAGGTCTTAGATAAGATAAAACAAAATGTAAAGAGTGTGTAGAATAATGGAAATTATAGAAAAGAGAATACTTTTTTTATCTTCTAAAGGATGGAAGGATTTGTCAAAGAAAGATTACAATGCTTTTAGGACTAACCCCTGCCACACTAAACTATAGGTTTAAGAGGCTAGCAGAGAGCGGTATTCTAAAAGGTTTTAAGCTTTACGTTAATCCTAACTTCTTCTCTAAATACCAATTCTTCATCGTATTTAAAAACTATAATGATATTAACGCCGATTGGTTATCTTTCAAGCTGAGATGTTTAGAATGGTATAGTGTGTATGGAGTTCACTACTCTGATAATGAAGATATGAAAGATAAGACGGAATATATGACTAAGCAGTTAGGTGAACCGGTGTTAAAATATTTACCAGCCCAGTCACTCTTTAAACCGTCAAACCTGGATAAGAAAATTGTAGAGATCCTAAAGACTTCTCCAAGGTTACCTTCTTCTGATATAGCAAAGAAACTAGGGGTAAGTGCTAGGAAAATAGAAAAACAGATTACATATTTAAAGCATAAGGGTCTCATTCAAGTTGTTCCACAGATAGATGTAGGAAAAGCTGATATAGTTCTCTTCTCAATATTTTCTAAGAATATAGAAGACGTTTCATCAGTTTTACAAGAGTGTAAGATATGGCAGTTCACAGATGGATATGCTGGGATTACTGCCTGTTATGCTGATAATATTGAAACTGCTAAAAAGTATATTAATGGAGCTAGACAAGCTGACAAAAACGCGGATGTTATGATAATATCAGATTATGACTTTAAAGCTTGATATTGTGGAGATAAAAAAGATTGTAAATATAAATTTAGATAGAAAATCGAGGAATAATGTCTGAAAATCTAAATTATAAAATACTTTATTAACACACGACTTTACATAATAGTAAGACTACTAAGCGTTAAACTTGGTAATTTCACTTGGATTTTAACTGAGCAACTGTATTATTGACGTTAGCATTCGGTCACATCTGCGTTGTTTAGATGCACTATTCAGTATACTAGTACACTTAATGATAAACTTATTTTTCTTTTGTCTTATCTTACCCTCATGGATATAGGGGTGTTCTTTGCTTCATTAGGTATTTCCCTTTTAGAGTTATCAGAGGCAGGGGCAGTTGCAGCTATTTATCATAACATTTTAAAGAACTCAAAACCATTCCTTTATGCGGTATTAGGTATTTTAGTAGTTTTTATCCCCGTTTTTACTTTAGGAAAGTTCATTTATCTAGTGCCACTTAACTATTTCCTTCTAGTAGCAGCGGTAATTCTCTTCTATTTTGGTTATAGACTTATAAGGAGCGCAAGGAGATATTTCAAGAAGCTATTCAAGGTAAAAAGAGAGGAAGAGGAGAAAGAGGGTGCTGGTATTGTGTTTACTGTATCTGCAGTCGAGGGATTGGAAGCTGCCCTTGTAATTTTGGCTTTAATTCCTAAGAGCTACTCTTCAGCACTTCTAGGCGCAGTTATTGCTGGAATTTTAGTTGTTATACTTACCGCAACGTTGAAAGAACAGATTGCAAGGATTAGATTACCTCATTTAAAATTCGTGCTTTCCTCTTTGCTTTTCAGTCTAGGGACTATGTTATTTAGCGAGATATTTTTTGATATAAATGAGTTGTTTCTAGGATTATTCTTTCTAATTTACTTAGGAGTAAACTATGTACTAATAAAAGTCTGACGCAAAAAAAGATGTGAGAGAAACTCGTCAAGGGAAATTAATTACCGATTGATAGAATAAGGAGGATACAAAAATTTTATTTAACATCAATTACCTTAAGATGACTAAAAACGAATCTTGAAAATTATAAAGAAAAATAATAGTGTTCTCCTTACCAAGTATGTCTTTTTCTCCACTTTCTAGTTTGAGTAGCTTTCTGCTGAATTGTATAGTAGTCTCTAATCCTAGCTGTGGCTTCTTTCCAATCATTAACACCTTTTAACATTTCTGCAAGAGTGTTATTCCCAATATATTTTAACCATGCCACTATATGACCTTGTTGCAAGTGCCAATTTACACAAGCTGGGTCTTGTTTCCCAATCCTCTCAATCTCTTTCTCTAATTCATTTACGTCATGTGCTACTCCTACCACTTTTTCATAAGATTTAAAGTAAAATGGCTCCATGCTATTTCGCTTATTTTCTTTCTGTTTTAAGGTAGAGGGTTGGTCAGCTATTCGAAAGTAAATCTGGTTCAATCTAAAAAATTTGTAAAAGAGAATAAAGTATTATAGACTTAGTACTTTGTCTCGGATTTCATGTGTATAAATATTATAAACTCTTATGACAAAAATATTTTTGTGAGTACAATAAAAGAAATTGAAGAATATTACACTCAGGGCAATTTAGTTGCTGCTCTTAAAAAGGCAGAAGAATTAGTTAATCAAAGACCATCAAAGGACGCTTATAACATGCTAGGAAAGATCTTAAGAGAATTAGGCGAAGATGACAAAGCTGTTGACGCATTTATGAAAGCGGAGAACTTTGTTGAGGTTGCGAGGATTTATATATCAAAAGGGATGTATAAGGATGCTTTAGATGTGCTTAAGAACAGTAATGATGATGAAGCGAGATTGTTAAGAGCTTTAGCGTATTTGAAGTTGGAAAAGTATGAAAAAGGGAAAGAAGAATTAGTTGGGTTAGATAACTCTTCTCCTTTGTATTATAAAGTTAAGGGGATAATAGACTATTATACTGGAGACCTTTATGATGCTTTGAGAGAGTTAAGCAATGCTATATCTCTCTATCCTCTCGATTCTGAACTTTATTATTATAGAGCCTTAACTAAAATGAAACTTGGGGTAGAGGCAGAAGATGATTTAAATACTGCTATGAGTTTGAACCCCTACTATGCAGAAGCCTATTTTAACAAGGGTTTATTAATGGAGAACGTTGGCAAATATGAGGAAGCTGTAAGTTATTACAGTAAAGCAATATCAATAAACCCTGACTACGTTAGGGCTTATGTGAGAAGGGCAAAAGCTCTCATGAAGTTAGGCAAAGAGAGCGAGGCAATAGAAGATATTAAGTTAATTAGCGAAAAGAAGGGAAAAGATAACACTAACTGAGAATAATAGAGATGAGCTCTCTTATTTCGTGGAATTTAAAAAGATGGGAAGGATTTTCTTTATCATCTGTCGAACCAAAACCTTTAACATATTCTAGTTTTGAAAGCTTTTTCGCTATCTCTTTTTCTTCCTTTTCAAGTATTATTGCACCTATTGGTTCACAGAGTTGAGTTAAATAGTCAACGTGCCAGTGTAACTTCTTTTTTTCTTTGCTCATGTGTCTGCTTATCCTTTTTGAGCAATTAACCCCACAAGAACCAACGTAAGCATAATAACCTTTGTTAAGTTCAAATTCTCGTCCGGTAGAAAGCTTTATTATTCCTTGTTTACAACAAAATAAAATAAGATATCCTTTCATAGTTCAATAAAGAAGTTGAAACATAAAAAAGTTGATAAAGTTTTATTACTAGTAATTTAATATTTAAATATATGAGTCTTGAGAAACTAAGGGACGCTAAAGACGCAATAAGATGTTGTTATAAGCTTACAGATACCGATATTGATTGTTTATTCAAGTTATTAGAGTTAAACAGACCCACAACTTCTGAGGAATTAGCAAGTATTATGAAAGTCAGTAAAACGACAATAGAGAATAGTTTAAAGAAACTAATAGACGTTGGATTAGTTATAAGAGATAAAAGCGTTGATGATAAGAGAATAGGAAGACCAAAATATTACTATTCAATTGTTAGCGGGATAACAGAAAAGTTAAAAAAAGATTTAGCAGAATGTTCTAAGAAAATGCAACTTTCATTGTAATAGCTCTTTTAACTTTTTCTTAGCTTTTTGTATTTTGCTTATATCTACCCATATACTTAAAAGAAGAAGTAATGAGTTCAAGGCTAAGCCTGCAGAAACCCCATAGAATATAGGAAAATATAGGGTATTTAATAAAGCAATACTTGAAAAAAGAATTACTGAAGAAGAATAAGCCATTAATGAACCCATTTTATAGTACTTCTTAATATTAAAATACCTTGAATTTAAAGAATCGATAAGCTCTAAAGAATCTAACAAAGCTTTTAACCCGTGTTTAAGTGAACCTAGTTTTTCTATAACTTGATCTGTTACTAAATCTAGTGAGGGGAGCGTTCTTAGACCTACTAATAACTGTTCTAATACATCTTGTGCTTCGTCAGCAGATACTACATTTAAATAATTTCTAAAAGAAGAAAGAGACATTAAGGACTTTATAGTACTCCATTCTTTTTCAATCTTATTAATCTTGGATTTCAATACGAAATATTGCAAGATAACGTTAATATTTAACGCTAATAAACTGGCAAACAAAAGCACATAAACTTGACTTACCATTATAATAATTCTTCTGATAACTCACTAATAAGCTCTGCCAATTGAAATTCTAGTTGTCTCATCTTTTTAAGTCTTTCAAGCGTAGATAATCCTTTCTCAGTTATTATATAAGAAGAGTCCTTTTCCTCTATATATCCTTTTTCTATTAAATAGTCTAAGTATTTCTTTAAAATAGTAAAGCTTAAATTAGCATTTTTCATCAATGAAGACTTTGAATTATTACCCTCTTTGATGTTCTCCAAGATGTCAGCAACTATTTCAAACTGATCTCTTTTAAATCTCATATGATAATTTAAAACGCAACAGTATAAAAAGATTTATATAGACTTCTCCCTTTGAGAGGATTGAGTTTTTTCCAATATTTCTTTTAACACTTTCGAGTCTCTTTCTCCTCTATATTTTTCTATAATTTTCAGAATTGCTTCGGTTTCTTCTTTTGTATAAGGCTTTTCCACTATTTTGTATAGTTTCTCTAAAATTTCTGTGAGAGGTTGAATAGACTCTATATATTCAGCTATAGTTAATTCTGGCATAGAGTTTAACAGATTTAAAATGCCAGAAGAAATTACCAAAAGTCCTTCAGTTACGATTTTCTTTAATTCTTCTATTTGTTGATTCTTATCTTGAATACTCAAAATCTCATCTTTTTTAGTATTTAGCTCCTTAATGTACTCAGCTACCTTTAGTCTGTTTATATCTAGATTTATCATCGCATCCCTTACTTCTTTAGACGCAATATACCTAATCTCTCCTTGACCTAAGTTGTTTATCTTTATCAAGTCTTTTAATAGGAGTTCTTCAACACTTCTCATTATACTATCCCTTGTAAGAAGAGGGGAAAGAGAGGTTAGAAGAGTCGTAAGCTCAACTCCTGCAGGACCTGCTTGAGATATAGTAGTTAAAATTAGTCTATCTCTTTTGTTCATGAACTCCATAGGAGACAAAAATATAATCGGGGTAAAAAATTCATCATGTGATTAGTGCTCCAGGTAAGGTCTTGTGGATTGGAAACTATTCAGTAGTGTTCGGAGGAATATCACATGTAATAGCTGTTGATAAGAGAGTTAAATGTGAAGTAGAAAACTCTGATTCTTTTGTCTTTGAGACGAGTTATGGAACATTTAAAGAAAAAGGCAACGCGTTGATAGAAAGTGTACTTCAAGTAATGAGAGAAAAATACGGCTCTATCCCTCCGATTCACGTTAAGCTATATAATGATAAAGAGTTTCAGATTAACGGAAAGAAGACTGGTTTGGGCAGTTCTTCTGCGTCAACTGTCGCTTTGACTGGCTGTATTTATTATAACTTATTCAAGAGGTTGGACAAGGACGAGATTTACAAAATTGCACAGAAAGCAAACTATATTAGACAAAGAGGTATTGGGAGCGGATTTGATATTGCATCAGCTGTTTATGGGTCTATCGTGTACAGAAGGTTTAATGATATAAACAAAGTTGACAGTGAGATTGAGCCTCTTAAAATCGGGAATTATGAAATGATTCTAGGCTTTATTGGTGAGAGTTATGATACAGTAAACTCAGTTGCAAAATTTGTTGAAAAAAGTAAGGAAGAGGAGTTTAAGATCACGATGAGATATATAGACGAAGAAAACTTAATGGCTATTAAGCTCTTAAAAATGGGTAAGATTGATGAGGCATGCGAACATGTGAGATTAGCAAGAAGATACTTAAATTCATTAGCTGAAAGGGTTGTAGGGATAAAGATAGAAAATGAGAAAATGAGAAAACTAATTGAAATGGCAGAAAACAACTCCGCTTTAATTGCTTTATCTCCCGGGGCAGGTGGAGAGTCTGTGTTTGCTATTGGAGATGATTTAAGTAAAGTTAAGAAAGGATGGATGAAGGAAAACGTTTTAGTTATTGAGTTAAAAGAGGATGAAGGGTTAAGAATTGACTCTTGAAGCTGAAGCGACTGCACCTTCTAACATAGCAATAGTAAAGTACTGGGGGAAGAGAAACGAAGAGTTAAATTTGCCTTTAAACTCCTCAGTTTCAGTCTCCCTTTCTGGGCTTGAAGTTAGAACCAAGGTCACTTTTTCAAATGAATTTGACAAAGATGAAGTTTACATAAACGGTGAAAGAGCCAAAGAAGAGGAAGTAAAAGAGTACAGTGGAAGAGTGTTAGAGATCTTTAGAAAGCTTTACGGCAAGAAAATTTACGCTAGAGTTGAATCAAGGAGTAACTTTCCTAAATCTGCTGGATTAGCGTCTTCAGCTGCAGGTATAGCAGCTTTAGTTTTTGCAGTTAATGAGGCTTTAGGTCTTGGGTTATCCCAGAGAGAGTTGTCAAAGATTGCAAGGATAGGTTCTGGTAGTGCTTGTAGGAGTACTGCTGGAGGATTTGTTTTGTGGGAAAAAGGGGAGAGAGATGATGGCGAGGACTCCATGTGTTACCAGATTTTCCCTGAAACTCACTGGACTGAGTTAGTAGATATAATAGCGATTGTGAGTGAAAAGAGCAAAAAAGTGTCATCGAGGGAAGGGATGATAAAAACAGCGAAGTCGTCTCCTTTAATGAAATGTAGGCTTTCTTTTATTGAAGAGACATTGCCTAAAGTAATTGATAGTATCAGAAAGAGAGACGAGAAGGAGTTCTATTATTGGTTAATGAGACACAGTAATAGTATGCATGCGGTAATCCTTGATTCTTGGCCTTCATTCTTTTATTTAAATGATGTTTCCTTCAAGGTAATGGAATGGGTGCAAGAGTTTGGAAATGCTGGTTATACTTTTGATGCGGGACCTAACCCTCATATATTTACAACTGAAAAGTACAAAGACGAAGTAATAGAATTCCTTCAGACAATCGGGGTTAGCAAGTTTATTGTTGCTAAAGTTGGTGGAGGACCCAAAATTTTAACATGACTTAAGGATTTCTTTGTATTTCTTTACCTTATCTTCCATACTTTTATGATAAACTATTATTCCTTTTTGGAGGTCTTTAATAGACGTTATGATTGAAGAAACTCTAGATAGCTGAGATATTTTTTCACCATCGTAAATATAAACTGCTTCATTAGCCTCGCTGTAGGGTACATCAAAGAATTCATAGTAAATTACTTTACCTTTCGTCTCTCTCATTAGCTCTACTAACTCGTTCTTATCAATTTTAGAGAAACATTCTTGTGTTATGTCTTTCTTTATCCTCTTATAACCTTGCCTAAATAGAATTGGGTCTTTATATTCTGTGTCTTCGATCAAGGACAAAATTCTGTAATCTGTTATTTTCTCCACGTCTTGCAAGTCAATTTTTTCTTTAATAATAAGATTTGCAATGGCATGAGAAAGGATTGCGTTATACATTCCTACTACGCTATGAAAATAAACATTCTCAAACATATACATTCTTGCTAAAAGAAATTGTTCAACTATTGGAGTTGCTTTTTTTAGAACTGCGATTTTATCGTCAACGTAAACTAAAACTCTTTTTAACCTCTCAATGTCGTATGAACCATAACCAACACCAGCATAATAGGAATCCCTAAGTAAATAGTCACCTCTATCAGCATCAATGAAATTTGAAATAATTTTTGACGCTAATCTCTCTTCCTCAGTCTTAGGTTCGGAACCAATGACGTAAACCAAAAATTTTACTGGGTCGCTAATGTTACTGTTCCTTCCTAGTTTGTCAAACATATCTGAATATTTTTGAATTAACCTAAGACCATATTTTACGTGGGTTTCCTTTCCATAATATTCTACATCAGAACCATAAACGTCTTTCGCTACTTGCAAGGCTGATTCAAAAGTGTGAGAAAAAGCTACATGACCCACATCGTGTAATAAAGCTGAAATTGAAACGAGGGTCTTGTAGTCTTCATTTATAAAATCTACGTCCTTAAAAGAAATGAAATTGAGAAACTCCTTAGCTAGATGCATTGCACCTAGGCTGTGTTCAAACCTTGTATGCCTCATCCCAGGGTAAACCATATAAGCTAAAGCCGTTTGTGTAATATACCTAAGCCTTTGGAAAAAAGGAGAGGAAACAATTGGCAGAATTTGGTCGCTAATTTCAATGTAACCATGTATAGGATCTCTAATTATTTTCATTGTGATAAATTAACTAAAGCGTCTAAAATAGCTATTGCACCCTCATTTACTCTTTTCTCTAAATCTTCTTTGCTTATCCATCCTCCTTTGACTAAACTGTCACTTATTATTACAACCGCACCGCTTCTTATCTTCCTTAGCTTACTTAAGATGAAAAGACTTGCACATTCCATCTCAACTGCAACATTCCCCCTTTCTGACCATTTCTTTGCGAAGTCTTCATCCTCTGCATAAAATGCATCACTACTGAACACGTTACCAACGTGTGCTGTTAGACCCTTGTTTTTAAATGAGTTGTATAATGATAGGGTTAATTCAAAATCTGGGGTTGCTGAGATGCAAGTTTGCTCCTTAAAGTACTGATATACTATGCTACTAGGATTATACGAAGCTCCAGAGACTATTACATAGTCACCTAAACTTAATTCTGGTACTAATGCTCCAGATGTACCATATCTAACATAAGTTCTTCCTCCTAACATTGTTAGTTCTTCGAGAACTATTGCTATAGAAGGTCCTCCAATGCCATGGGTTGCTATACTTATTCTTTCCCCCTTGTATTTACCAGTGTAAACCAAAAAGCCTCTATTCTCATTAACCAAGACTGGTTCTTCTAAAAACTTTGAAAGACTTTTGACCCTACCTGGGTCTCCTGCTATTATTACTTTTTCCGCTACATCCCCTTTCTTTGCAAGAATATGGACTGGGTTCATACCATATGATTAATCAGCATATTAAAATATTCTTCACCCGTCATTACAGCCGGCGCTCATCATCCGTAGATATATAAATCGGAGAACTAATAATGTTATACATATAAAGATAGTGAGAAAAGACCCTCAATATTATTCAACTTTTAACACACATATCAAAATGTTAGGAAAATTTGGAATAAGGTTTAAAAGCACCGATTTAATATTTTATCTTATGAAAGAGAGAGTAGTAGAAGCAAAAAGACTGGTAGGGAAGAAAACGGTGAGGGGAAAGACTTACGAATACGAGTACTTTACACTGCCACTTAATTTGTACATACCGAAGTCTATGGTAGAAAAACACGGTACTAAATACTATCTACACTATGACGAAGAAACGGGGACTATAACAATAAAGCCCACTGAAGAAAAATAAAAAGCCTAAATCCCCAATGAGCCAAAGCTAAATTTTTCCATAATCTTTCATTACATCTTCAAAGACTTCTTTCAATTGACTGTAGCTAGCGTCAACTGAGCATTTCTTAAATGTGTCTTTTCCCAAGGAATATTTTTCCGGATCTTTCAAGACAATATTTATTTTTTCTGCTAAATCTTTTGGATCTCCTTGCTTAAACACATATCCGTTACCTCTATCTATAACTAACTCACTTACCCCAGCACCACTGCTTACAATAGCTGGTTTTCCATAGACCCAACCTTCACATACAGCGAGTCCGAAACCTTCGATTTTAGATGGCAAAACCACTATATCTGATGCCTCATAGACCTTATACAAATCTTCATCTGGCACATACCCGGTAAAAATAACCTTATCTTTTACTCCAATTTCACTAGCTAAAGACTGTAGTTTTCTTGCCCATACATTAGCCTTTCCAGTACCTAATGCCCCACTAGTAAAACTACCATTGCCTACTAAGAGTAGTTTCGCGTTGTCCACATATTTCATAGCCTGTATAGCGATATCTTGGCTTTTCATTGGATCCATTCTAGCTACTACAGTAATAATTTTCTCATCTTTTATACCATATTTTTCTTTAATTTTGTGAACTTCTTGAGTAGACGCCCTTTTATATTCTGAAGGATTTATGAAGGGGTAAATTTGCTTTACTTTCCCTTTTGCACCAACCCTTAACATTCCCTCTAAGTCCCTTTTAGTACTTAAAATTACGGCATCAAAACCTTCAAATGACCTTATTAAGAACTCCCTTACTTTGGTTGAAAGGTATTCTGGGACAAAGGGTATATGATACCATAATACTGCTGGAGCGGATGGCCCTATTATACCACCAATTAAGAGTTGCTGAAAATCATTAATGAAATAAACGTCTGTGTCTTTATAAAACTCTAGAAGTTTTTGGGCAGATAACCAATTGTAAGTTGCATATGGTATGTAGTCCTCAGGTTGTATATCATATTTAGATAAGTTGTGAGCTTCGTTGTAAATCCCTTCTTTAAACTTTGTATATCCTTGAAGGTTTTTAGGATCTAAGTCGACAAAGTAAACATCTAAGTCGTTAAGTTTAACTTCCGGTGGATAACCTGGGCCGAGAGAGACCCATCTAACCTTACTAAAATTCTTGCTTATTGCAAGCATCATCTTAGATACTCCACCAACAGAAACATAGTAGTCTGAAGGGTCTAGTGTAGAAACATCTATAGGTAATGATAGGTAACCATACTTCTCGACTAAATCTCTGTAAGTGTACCTAAATCTGATAGGAGGTGTTTGAGTATTTATAGCGACAGAAAACATATGAAAAAAAGCGATTGTAAATTTATAAAGTTTTTATCCTACTATTGTCCGTGAATTATGCTTTCCTATCTAACGGGCTTACTTCGGCTTTAGAAAGTCAAGGAAGCGTCGATTGGTTTCCAGTACCTAGGTTTGATTCCCAATCTGTCTTTACAAGGCTTTTAGATTATGATAAAGGTGGATATTTTTCAGTTAAGCCTGTCGAGTACGAGAAAATTCGAGAGGAGTATATTGGTTACTCATTAATCTTAAAGACGACATTTAAAAAAGGTTGTTCAACAGCTACTGTGATAGATTTTCTCCCTTTATCGTTACCCGGAATAATAAGGCTTTACGATACCGAACTCCCTCTTGAAGTTAACGTAAACCCAGTGTTTAACTACGGTTTAATTAATGCAGGGACAGAGATGCAAAAAGATGGTATAATATTTAAAAATCCACTTTCTAAAGAAGGAATTGAATTATTAATTTACGGGGATCACGAGATAATTAGTCCTTACAAATTTGTCATAAAACCGGGTAAAGGTAACCTTTTTTTGCTTTATTCAAAGGACTTAAGATACGGTTTATTTACTCAAAAAGGTTCTGTATACCCTAGGCCATACGAAGCTTTTCTAGAACTATTGAGCTATAATGAGAGAGAGCTAAGCAAAGCTAAAGAAACAAAATTTACACAATTAAAAGATCTTTATTATCGTTCTCTTTCAGTGCTTCTAGGACTTTTATATAGACCGTCAGGCGGAATGATTGCTTCTCCTACAACATCATTGCCAGAAATAGTTGGCTCGCAAAGAAATTGGGATTATAGATATGTGTGGATTAGAGATGCATCTTATGCAACTGAAGCACTTATAAGGGCAGGTCTTATAGTTATGGCAAGACGTTCACTAGATTTTATGATAAGCGTTGTAGAGCCCACATCAAAAAGTTTTGACCACCCATTTTACACAATTGATGGAACTCCTCCACCAGCTGAAGAGAACTTAGACTGGTTATCTGGCTATAAAAACTCTAAACCAGTTAGAGTAGGGAACGCAGCATATTTACAAATTCAGATGGATATAGAAGGAGCTTTTATGCAGGCACTCTATCAATATTATAAAGAAACTCGGGATGATGAATATATAGATAGAAACTATTGGGTTATTGAAACGATTGCAAGTTGGGTTAAATCAGCTTGGAAAGATAAGAGTGCAGATATATGGGAAGAAAGAGGAGTAATTAGACATTACACTCATACAAAAGTTATGTTATGGGTAGCGCTAGACAGAGCATCGAAATTAGCAGAAGCCTTAGGATATAAGAAAGATGTAGAGGAATGGAGAAGTGAAGCAAATAAAATAAAAGAGGATGTAATGAAAAACGGAGTTATAGATAATGCTTTCGTAAGATATTATGGGGGAGAGGAAATAGATGCTGCACTATTGACTTTACCGCTTTACGACTTCGTAAATCCTAATGACAAGATATTCCTAAATACTCTAAATAGGATAAAACATGAACTAAAAGTGGGTGATGGACTTTATCTACGATATAAAAAAGACTTCTTAGGGAGAACTGTACATCCATTTAGTTTAGTTACAGCTTGGATGGCAAGAGTTTATATAAGGTTAGGTGATTACGATAGAGCTATTTCGTTGCTTAAAAGATTAGATTCTTGTGCTAACTCATTAAAGCTTCTGGGAGAACATATAGATCAAAACACTTGCGAAGCTAGAGGAAACTTTCCCCAATCTTTTCCTCATGCAGGTATAGTTTTAAGTATTATTGAGCTAGAAGAAAGATTAAATGAAAAGAATACTGCAGTTAGTAAATGAAGCTATAGAAGAAATTGAACGTTATGGATCTTGCGAAGGTGCTTATCAGTTACTTAAATATATTTCGTCAACGGGTGAAAAATTCATAAAAGAAGAAGAGGTAAAGTACGATTTCACGTTAGATCAACTAATATTACTGTCAATGAGTAAAAAGACTAAAAAGTATAAATTACTAGCTTCATCATTTTTCGTATACGATTACCTTAGCAAAAAATACAAGATACAAGATCCTCTTTTTACGTTTAGATGGGGAAAGCTTTACTTTATATATAGTTATAGAATTGTTGGAAGACTTTCATTGCTTGTTGAAAAAGGGTTCTTACAAATTGAAAGAAGGGGGGAAATAAAATTAACAAGTCTTGGTGAAGAAGAAAGCAAGAATTTGTTTTCTATGTTAAACCAGAAGGAGAAAGACGAAATTAAAAAGGTAAAAGAGAAGGTAGAACAGCTAACCCTCACTGAATTAAGAACATATACAAAAAAGTATTTGTTTGAAGTAGCTAAATAGTTACTCTACGTATTTGTAGTTAAACAGTCTGTTTAAATATGCTTGCTCCCAATTATCTTTTTGTAAAGTATATTCTCTCTTCATTACTGGGTCTTTAGCTGCAGCTGGTGGTTGCTTTGTTAAATCTAACTGGAATTGCAAACTATATGACTCTAATTTACCTTCTAAATTGCCAACATATGCCCAACCAACAAATGCATATTGTACTGGAACTTTCTCACTAATTCCCTCCATTTCTAAGATTTTGTTTGCGGCAAACTGAGAACTTTCAAACGCTATTTCTTGGTTCTTCGGGAATGGTAACTTAGCTGCATCTCCAACCACTAGTATATCGTCATACTTAGGAGTCCTTAAATCTTGAGGACTTCTCACGTCTGCAAATGGTGCTCCTAAGCCAGCTTCTTCAATGAACTTAGGTACTCTGTTAGGTTCTAACATTGCTAAAATTGTATATTCATATTTCTCACCAGAACTAGTGACTACATATTTATCGGAGACCTCAGCTATTTCTTGGTTAGTTACTAGTTGAATTTCAGCTTTTTCATATATCTGTTTTACTACATCAGCTATCATTGGTGGTTGTGTTTTATCATTTGCGTCAATGTGTATAATCTTGAACTTATTTCTAACTCCTCTGTAAGACAATACTGTATGTGCTAGTAAAGTTGTTTCTGTCGGTGCAGGTGCACATCTATAAGGAGCCTTTGGCGCGTAAACGACTACTGTTCCGCTTTCAGCTGTCCATAGTCTTTGCTTTAATACACTTACTCTCCCAGGGTCATAAACTGTAGAGTTATTGCCCCAGTATTTGTCGTATCCATTAATTTTACTTCCATCAAAAACTATCCCTGGAGAAAGGACTAGATAGTCATAGTTTAACTCTTTTGGTGAATTAAATGTTGTATCTGAGATATAGACTTTTCTATTAGCCGGATCTATTTTATATACGTTTCCTATAGTTACATTTATTCCTGCCTTCGCTACTTCTTCATAGCCTCTTATAATCCTCTTATAATTCTGTTCATTGGTTAGTAATAAAGGTCTGCTTGGGCCAGCAAAATAGAAGTCTTCTTTATTAATTATAGTTATTTTTACGTCTTTTAACTTCTGTGCCAGTGTCGTGGCTACACCCATTCCTCCTATTCCGCCACCTACTATTACAACATGTTTCATGAGTAAATTTAATTTAACAAAGTTTAATGAAACTTTGTGTATCTCTATACGGGCAAAAGGTTTAAATTAGTAAAAATAGATAAGTAAGGTTGAGTTAAATATTCATTTAGCATTATAAAAAAACAGAAAAAATAAAAATAAATTTGGGTTAGCCATTCTGAAAAATTATGCGTTATTTTATCTAGTTTCTCTCTTTAACTTTTCTGTTGTTGCTGCTGTTGTACTGGCTTTAAGTAAATCTTGTTACCTATTATTGCGTTATTAGGAATTAGTACTTTGGTACCATCTGATTTTATCACGACTGTAAATAGGGTTGCAACGTCCTCAACTATTCCGTCTTCTCCAGTAATGTTGACACTATCGTGAATCTTAAATGGTCTTGCAATTAATAAGAAGAGGCCCGCAACTGCTTGTCCAAGTACTTGCTGTGAGGCAAAACCTATTACTATTCCTAAGAAGCCACCTAACGCTACGCCTGCTGCGCCACCAGCAACACCACCAGCTATTGAAGCTGCTAATGCACCTATACCTATTATTCTTACTATGTTTCTTACTGCTGCGGCAGCAGGATGTCCATATTTAGGAAGTAATGAATAGTAGAAGATCATTGCTATTCCAGATACAATCAGATATCCAAAAGCAAACGCTAGCAATATCTGCACATATGATTCGTAGCTTACTACATTTATGTGAAAAGTAGGCAGTAGGCCTTCGAAAATATACTTAACTATTGCACTGACTATGACGTATATTATAATGTATACTACAACTTTTGCTGTTGCACTTCCTACATTTTTTGCTGTAGCTGGTGCCCCAGGCTTTTCACTTGCTTGAGAACTCATTTTCTTTCAAAACATTTATTAACACATTGAATATAAAATTTACTATGAATGATGACAGCAAGAAGAGACACTCTCTTTTTCGAATAACATTGAATAGAAGAAGAAGCCGCGGCCGGGATTTGAACCCGGGACCTTTGCCTTACCAGGGCAACGCTCTAGCCAGGCTGAGCTACCGCGGCACTAAAATGATTAGCATAACAGCATTTAAGTTTTTTGCGTTACAGTTTCACATCATATAGCACCTATTGAGATGTAACCTTTGTTCTCTCTAGATGGCGAAAGTGCTTTCTGAATAAATTCTTTCGCTCTTCTCTCTCATATTTAAATTATCGTACTTCACATGACACAGCAAGAATTAGAACTTGTCAATCTTATCTGGGAATTAATAGAGGAAAACGTTCCAGTAGACTGCCAAGAAACTATTCATGAATTGAGGAAGAAATTCTATAAAGATCTAAGAGATTTAGGGATTAAAGAAACTCTCAAAAAGTGGATAAAAGAAGATGAGGATCAAATAGATGTTATAATCCCTTAAAAACTTCTGGTATCTCAACTGAGGCTTCCTCATAGTCTTTTATTGTGTCAATCGATCTCCAATATACGTTCTCAAAAGTCACACCTTTTAATAAGCTTTTTTCTGCTAAAAGAGGAAAAGTAGTTTTTTCGATATCTCCCTTCTCTGGCAAGTATTCAAAAATCTCAGACTTCATCTTATAAACACCAGCATTAATCCAGTATTCCTTGAGAACAGGTTTTTCAACAAAATGAATGATCTTTCCATTGCCGTCTATTTGAACAACACCATAGGGACTTCTTAGAGGAACAAGAGCTATACCGGCTAGACATTCATCAAGTTTCATTTTTGTTATATCTAGATTAGTAAGTATATCACCATTAGTCACAACAAATTCTTCATTATGAATAAAATCATTAAGCCTCTTTATCGCACCCCCAGTCCCTAATGGCTCTTCCTCTGTTAAAATTGCTATACTTACACCTAATTTTTCTTGTTTTTTAGATATCCAATCGACTAGAACATCTTTTTTGTACCCGGCAAGAATAAAAAACGAGCTAATTCCAAAGCTCTTTAGCCATAAAATTTGCCACTCTAATATGGGTTTTCCCGATATTTCAACGAGAGGTTTTGGCTTATCGTCTGTCAAAGGTCTTAATCGCTTCCCGTACCCACCCGCTAAAATAACAGCCTTCATTAAATAAATGCAATAACTATAGAATAAAAACTTTTTCAAAGTTTAAGAACTAAAGATTTCTTCTAAATTTATACCTTCTAATTGAAGTAGCTTTTTCTTTAATTCTATTCCTCTAGAATATCCTCCTAGATTGTTTTCTCCAATAACCCTATGACACGGAATAATCAAAAGTACATTATTCTTTGATAACGCAATACCTACAGCTCTTGGAGAAGATTTTACAGCTTCGGCTACTTCCTTATATGTCTTTACTTGTCCCCATTTGATTTTCATTACTTCCTTGAAAACTCTAACCCTAAACTCTTTAGTAAGACCAAAGTCTATTGGCTCTACTAAATCCACTGGTTTGCCCTCAAAATAGAGATCAAGTTTGTGGAAGAAATCAGTAAAATAATCATTATCAAGAGAAGTTCTCTCTGCACAGTCACAAAAATCCAACATTAGAAATCCTTTCTCACTTTTAGCCACAGTTATAGGACCAAAAGGACTTTGGTAAAGACCATAAACTATCATTTTAACTTACTTATTGCACTCTGGTTCAAATCTCTATTTCTAATCTCGTCTAGCAAATTCTTCATGAAGTCATCAAACTTTATCCCTCTAACTTCAACGTTATTCCTTCCTCTAACAGTTATTTTGCCCTCTTCTTTTTCTCTTTTCCCTATTATTATCATATATGGGATCCCTTCATCATAACCTTTCTTTATCCTCTTTGACAAGGTTTCATCAGAAATATCAATGTCAGCTCTAACTTTGTAACTCCTTAGTTTACTTATTAAGTCTTGAGCATAATCTTCGACATCTTTGCTTATTGGTAATACTCTAACTTGAGTAGGAGATATCCATGTAGGTAGTTTACCCTTAAAGTGCTCTAAGATGATAGCCATAAACCTCTCTATCGAACCATAGATAGCTCTATGAATCATTACTGGCCTTCTTCTATTTCCGTCTTTATCAATATACTCTAATTTGAATCTCTCTGGCAAATTGAAGTCTACTTGAATTGTAGACAACTGCCACCATCTGTTTAAACTATCCCTAATGTCAAAGTCTATCTTAGGACCATAGAATGCTCCTTCTTTAGGCTTTACCTCATACTTCATTCCTAGGGAGTCTAAAGCTTCAGTTAATGCGTTAGTAGCCTTATTCCACTGCTCATCTGTACCTATACTTTCATCCGGTCTAGTGCTCAGATTTATTCTTACGTCATCTCCCTTAAAACCAAAAGTAGCTAATACGTCCAGAGTTTTCTTAACTAGTGTTTTTACTTCATCTTTTATTTGGTCTTCTGTTAGGAAAATGTGTCCATCATCTTGAACAAATCCTCTAACTCTAAGTAAACCGTAAAGCTCCCCTCTTTTTTCCCATCTAAATACTAAACCGAACTCCGAAAACCTTATTGGTAAATCTTTATAACTTCTGCTTTTACTTTTGAATATCAAAATATGTGCTGGGCAATTCATCGGTTTTAATCCTAATTCTTCTCCCTCCATATTAAAGAGAACCATTTTATCCTTGTAATAGTCGTAATGACCACTAATCTTCCACAGCAAAGATCTATAAATCTCAGCTGTATAAACCTCTTGGTATCCCATGCTTTCATTTATTTCCTCCATGTAATTAACGAGCTCTTTCCTTATTATTTGACCCTTGGCATGAAATAGGACTAAACCGGGAGCGGTTTCATCTGGGAAGCTAAAAAGATCTAGCTTTTCACCTAAAATTCTGTGGTCATATTCAGAAACTTCTTCTAACCATTTAAGGTAATTATCTAACTGCTCTTTAGTCTCAAAACCTACTCCTCTAATTCTTACATACTGGACATTAGGCACTGGATGGTGAACAGAAATGTTGAGTATTTCAAAATATTTTGGTTCAACGTTTGATGGCTCTCCTAAAACCCTTATTTTATTCCCTTGAAATTCAAGGTAGCCATCTTGGAGTTTATACTCATAATGATTGTAGGTCGCAAATTTTTTTGCTTCTTCTAATGTTAGTGTAGTGTCACTTTGAATATCGACATAAAAATCTCTTTCACCTATTCCAACTTCTACAGGCTTTAAACTGTTAGAAGCTAAATTAAGCGCGTAGATGATCCCAGCTTTCAGCCAGACGTTTTTGTACTCTTCCATGATAGGCATTTTTATTTTAGGGGAATAAAATAGTTTAGTGTCTGACTTACTTATAATTGCAAGCGGTGGAGGGCATACTGGTTTTGGAAGAGCTATTGCCCAATACTTGCCATTTAAACCAGACTTTGTTATCCCAGAAGGAGATAAAAATAGTGAAGAGATGATAAAAGACCTAGCAAGAAAGATATATTATGTGAAGAAGGGAAAAGAACCAAATGAGAGTAACATAAAAATAGCAGAGAATATTTTTAGAATTCTTATAGAATCTGGGAAAATAAGTAAATACAAAGTTGTTATAGCAACTGGTTCAAATCATTCTCTTTTCCCCTCTTTTATACAATTCTTAAAAGGTGCTAAAGTATTTGGAATAGAAAGTCAAGATAGGCTAATAACAAGAGGAAAGGCTATTCAAATAATCTCCTATTTCAGTAAAGGAGTTTTCTTGCATTGGGGGGAACAGAAAAAGCTCTACCCAAAAAAAGGGATGGTAACGGGGCCTATAGTTGAAAGGCCTAGGTATCAAAGAGAGGACGGAGATTATATCCTAGTTACAACCGGAACTCAAGGTTTTAAAAGACTCTTTGATATTTTAGTCAAAACCAATTTAGACAAGGTAGTTATACAAACGGGGAAAGTGGATTATAATCAATATCAAAAGGAAAAACCTAATTGGAAATTCTTCTCCTTTGATTCAGACTTGGAAAGATGGATATCAAAAGCTAAAGTTGTCATTACTCATCAAGGAAAAACTGCAATGGAGTCTGTAGTAATGTATAGGAAACCCACAATCATTGTTTATAACAAAGACTGGGTTTATGCAGCTACTAAGGAAGATAGCAAACTATATGCGAAAGTATTAGGTGCAACATTTTTAGATGATCCTTCTACGTGGGGAAGTGAAGAAACAATGTTACAAGCAATAGAAAAAGTTAGTGAACCTAAGTCGTTTGAGATAGGAACTAAAAAGCTTGTAGATATAATTTTAAATGAACTGTGATGAAACGAGCGCACTCAGATATGGTGAAGACATCACTGCGTACTGATCTATTTTCAGAGATGTTGAACAGATTTGAGAAAAATAAAGAAATATTAGAGAAAGCTGGATGGATAGTTACTGATGTAAATTCCTTTGAATGGTGGGACAATTTAAAGACTGCTGATGAGATTTTAATTTCTTCAATTTTAGTTCAAATGACAAAATGGGAGATTGTGAAAAAAATCATTGTAAAATTAAGAGAAAAAGGACTGAACGACCTTCAAAAACTAGCTGATCTTTCTGAAAGTGAAATAGAGGATCTTATAAAAGGTATTAATTTTTATAAGACTAAAGCTAAGAGATTAAAAAAATTAGCTGAAAAAGTGAAGGAAGTAGGTCTATTAAACTTAGTTAAAAACGAAAAGATGTTGAAGGAAGTGGAGGGGATAGGAGATGAGACAGCTGAAGCTTTACAGCTCTTTGTTGCTAATTTACCAGTGTTTCCTAGATCGTCCTATTCTTCTAGGATTCTAAGCAGAATTCTAGGAGAAGAAATATCTAAAAAAGAAGCGAAAGAGTTAGTAGAAGAATATATAGGAAAAGACATTTATAAACTAAAACTTTTCCACGCAGGAATAGTTACTATTGGTAAAACTTATTGCTTTAGTAAACCTAAATGTGATAGTTGTATATTTAAAGATTTGTGTGCATATTATAAACAAGTGATGAAAAGTTGAAACTCTACGAGTATGAAGGAAAGGAACTTTTTAAACAAGTTGGAATCGCGGTTCCCAAAGGAGTGGTAACAGATAAACCGATAAAATGGGAAGGAAAGGCAGTAGTGAAATCACAGTTGCTTGAAGGTGGAAGAGGGAAAAGAGGTCTTGTGAAAGTAACGGAAGATGTTGAAGGAGCAATATTGGAGCTCTCAAAACTGGGTGTAAGTAAGTTTCTTGTTGAAGAGTTCATACCTCACGAAAAGGAAGTTTATCTGTCAGCATTGATGGATAGAGATACAGCAGAACCTATCATAGTTGCATCACCAGAAGGCGGAATAGATATTGAGAGTAGTAAGAACGTAAAAATATTTCATATCCCACTAGAAAGGGGAGTGAGAAGCTACGACGTTATTAAGATAGAGAAATATCTAAATGTAAAAGGATTAGAACCAATTGTCAAGGGGTTATACAAGCTAGTTGTAGATTATGACGCCGAATTGGCTGAAATTAATCCTTTAGCCATAACAGTTGATGGAAGAATTTTTGCACTTGACTCTAAGGTAATTTTAGAGGATAACGCATTATTTAGACATCAAGATTTAATAGAGAAATTCGGAAGAGTACCTTCTAAGGAGGCTTATGTTGAACTAGATGGAGATATAGGAATAATTGGGAATGGTGCAGGTCTTACAATGGCTACGATGGATATAGTAAAATTAATGAACGGAAATCCTGCAGATTTTTATGATGTTGGTGGAGGAGCTGACAGAGAAAAAGTAAAGCAAGCTATACTTAAAATTGGGAATAACCCAAAGGTAAAGAAAATCGTGATGAACATCTACGGGGGAATTACTAGGTGTGATGAAGTGGCTTTAGGAATAGTTGAAGCTTATAAGGTTGTAAAGAAACCTATTTTCGTAAGACTGGTTGGTACAAATGAAGAAGAAGGAAGAAAAATACTTGAAGAAAATAAGATACCTTATTACACGGACGCATTAACTTGCATAGGTGATGCATTACGTTCGTGAATAAAAATAGTATGGTTTTAGTACAAGGGATAACTGGGAAGGAAGGGTCATTTCACACAAAAGCAATGTTAAACTACGGAACTAAAATTGTTGCAGGCGTTTCCCCTGGAAAAGGTGGAACCACTGTTCATGATGTTCCAGTTTACGATACAGTAGAAGATGCGGTAAAGGAGCATGAGATTGATGCGAGCATAATATTTGTGCCAGCCAAATTCGCTCCAGATGCGATTTACGAAGCAATTGATGGAGGAATTAAGTTGATAGTTGTAATAACTGAGCATATTCCAGTATTAGACATGGCTAAAGTCGTTAAATACGCAAAAGCAAAAGGAAGTAGAATTATTGGACCTAATTGCCCTGGAGTAATTGTACCAGAGGAGTCTTTGGTCGGGATCTTCCCTCCAAGAGCTTTTAGAAAAGGTAAAGTTGGAATAGTGTCTAGATCTGGGACTTTAACTTATGAAGTAGCTGAAATGGTAAAAGAGAAGTTTGGTCAATCAACTGTTATAGGTATAGGTGGAGACCCCATAGTGGGGACAGATATGGTAGACGTTGTAAAGATGTTTGATGAAGATCCAGAGACTGAAAGCATAGTAATTATTGGCGAAATAGGAGGTACAATGGAAGAGAGAGTTGCAAGACTAAAAGCAGAAGGGAAGATAAAGAAAAAGATTGTGGGGTATATTGCAGGAATGACTGCACCAAAAGAGAAGAGAATGGGACATGCAGGTGCTGTTGTATACATGGGTATGGGAACATTTGAAAGCAAAATAAGGGCACTTAAAGAATCAGGCATTCCAGTAGCAACTACACCTTATGAAATACCTAATTTACTTTAATTTTTTCCACACAAAAACTATAACTGCCAAAATTGCTACTATAGCTAAACTACCATATATTGCATAGTTCATTAAATTGTCAGCAGAAGACTGTACATTAATGTTTATTATTTGCCCTTGGCTAAAGACTATCGAGATGTTCCCCCCTTGAGGGAAGAATATCACGTAATAATGTCCTATCATTGCGCCCATAAACGGAAGATCTGTTGAAGCGTATTCGGTAGAATAATAGAATTCGTTATAAATTGATGACAACTGAACTATCATAGAATATGGTTTGCCGTTAACATAAATAGTTCCTTCTGGTTGCGTAAATGGAAAATTAGAAATTGGTAAGATCACGGTAGCATAACCTTTAGAAAGAATGTTTAAGGCACCAAGAGTTTGGTTCCCTATAACCGTGTTAGAAGAAGATATATCAGCAGAAGGAGACACTATATATAACGAATTTACTGATTTACTTTTTCCAACCACGTCAGTCATCACTACTTTATATAAATTGTAAGACTTGATCATAGTTGGCAAAGGCTTTACAAAATTAAGCTTCACGCTAAAATTAAATTTTATACCATTTTCTGTAGTCGCATTATATACACTTATTGGAAATCCATATTGAGCCGAAACAATCATATAGCTACCTCCAGAGTTAAAGAACTTTATAGCTGGAATAGTTATACTTCCGTTATTTATTCCATAATTTATCATACTAAAGTTGGTGAAGAGAGATATGATAGGAAGATAATATTGGTTATAATAAATATCGTAAAAAGTTAACGCCGTAGTGTTATAAGTTGAAACATTATGATAGGGCTTAAGGGGAGGGGTTACAGAAGTCACATTACTTATAACACTCATATTAAAATGAGAGTAGTCCCATGTCATGTTAAAATTATAAGTATATGAAAGATATTGACCTTGGTTAATATAATAGCTTGACGATGATAACGTATAAGAGAAGATCATTCCAGGTAAGAGAAATGCAAAAAGTATTACCGAGGCAGTCATTGATTAGTAGTAGAATAGCAGGTTATATAAAATCTCCCATAATAATGGGCCCGGTGGGACTTGAACCCACGGCCTCCCGGTATCTGACCGGGGCTATCAGCCGGGCGCTCTACCAGGCTAAGCTACGGGCCCATTATTATCATTATAACTAACCTTTTTAAGACTTTTTGTTAAATTAGAAATAAATGATGAGCGATGGGCGGATTGAATTGATGATGCTATTCTGTAATATCTGATTAACTTCTTGTTTTGATTTTCCATGATAAACAAAAACTTTAAATCAAAATCCCCATTTCTATTAAATAAGGGCCGGTAGCTCAGCCTGGAAGAGTGCTCGGCTTGCAACCGAGAGGTCCCGGGTTCAAATCCCGGCCGGTCCATGTTTTTGTTCTCTAATCTTCACTCTAGGAAGATTTGCTTGTTTCTGGATTAAGCTTATATAACTTATTTAGTAAGGTATTTCGATGGAGTCTAGTTCAAAAGTTCTTCCTAAGTTTGACAAATTCAAGCTCCTTGATACCGCTGTAGTTGGTGCACTAGTAATAATATCGATCCTTATAAGAATAGTCAACGTAATGGCATTCCCTCAGAGTGTAAATGAGTTTGACCCTTGGTATCTTTTCTATAACGCTGTATTAATAGCTCAATCAGGTGGTAATTGGTACGCAGTTCCACCAGACGTACATGGATGGTTCCCTTGGGGGTATTTTATAGAACTTCAAAATACAATAGGATTACCTTGGTTAGTAGCTCTATTTTCAATGCCATTCTATTCACAGTTTGGGGATAACGCAGTATATACTGTTGCAGTGCTTTCTGATATAATGTTAGATGGCTTGGGCGTAGTTGCTGCTTTTTTAGCTATAGACACGATAACTGAAAGCAGAATTGGAGGTTACATAGCCGCTGCTGTAGTAGCAGTCTCTCCTTCACTTACTTATAAGAATCTTTTAGGAGGTTTACCAAAGACCTCTTGGGGAGGCGCACTTGTATTATTCTCTATATACTTTTTAGCTCTAGCAATAAAGAAGAAGAACCCTATATATGGAATACCTGCTGGTATTATGGTATTTTTAGCCAACATAATCTGGGGAGGCTATACTTACATTGACCTAAGCTTAGCAATAGCAGCTTTCTTGTTAGTTCTGTTAAACAAAAATGATGAAGTGACAGCAAAAACACTTACACTATTAGCAGTAACTGCTTCCTTCCTTACTTCATTATCACCTAACGGCATAGGATTTATGTCTGGATTAGCACATGGACTTTCATTGCTTGTAATTCCATTATTCCTCTATGCTGAATTATACATAAGAAAAATAATTCCAAAAGAAATTACCGATTCAAGAAATATACTTATAGGGGGAGCTATTGTTTTTATAATCTCAATAGCAATATTAGGCTTAGCAGCTCTAGGTAAATCCCCTATTCCCTCTAGATACTATGCTATAGTTAATCCTTTCTACCAGTTTTCAGTATCTATAGATAGAACAGTAGCAGAGTATATCCCGCAACCAGTTACTGCAATGATACAAGATTTCGGAATTTCATTATTCTTATCAATAATAGGAATGTATTTCGTAATTACAAAAAGGGCAGAGCTCCCTGGACTTTGGTTATTGGTGCTTGGTGTTGCAAGTATTTATGGAACGTCTGAACAGCCATATTTATTTAACTATACAATATACATAATCGCAGCGTTAGCAGGACTTGGGATTGCAGAAATAATAAACAGACTTAGAGAAAGCAAGACGTTTACTACAAGGAGTGTAAGGATGGCATCAGTAATTATGCTTGCAATTGTTGGTGTCTCACTATTGGCTGATGCTGGGATTGCAATGGAGATAAGTTACGAACCCACAGCAATATATAATGCGGGGACATCTTTCCTAACTACGAACTATGCTTGGATTTCTGCCTTAAGCTGGATAAATCATAACACACCTAAGAACGCATTCATCTTGAGCTGGTGGGACTATGGATATTGGATTGAAGTAGCGGGAAACAGAACAGTAATAGATGAAAATAACACACTTAATGGTACACAGATAAAACTAATGGCAGAGATGTTCCTTAATAACGATACTTTCGCCGCTAATGTATTAGAAAACTACTTCCATATTTATCCATATGGTAGCCCTAACTACAACATACCAACGTATATAGTGGCATATGATGCAGTTACTCAGTATGTTTCAACTGCTAATGGTCAACAAGCAAGCGTATGGTTTATAGGTTATCCGACAAACTTCCCTGGTACGTTTATTGGTTATACTACTAGCCTCGGTGATATTGCAAAAGCAATGGGAGCAATGACTACAATAGCTGGCTATAACATGTATAGTTACGTAAACTTCACTTATATTAATGAAACTGCTACCACATTAGCTGAATCTGGACAAACACAATTAGCTTCCATTATAGGTAATTCATTACCTATGGCGTGGACTCCTAAAGCTTACAATTCATTAATAGTGAATATGTTTATTGAAGGACTACAGTCACTAAATCAAGGACCTGTACAAGCACCATTTTCAATTCCATTAAGTCAATTATCTAGCACAAGCACACTAATTAACCAGAATGGATTTTTACCTAGAGTAATAATGCCCTATTTCAGACCAGTATACATATCACTGTATCCAGTTACAGCAACCCCAGCATTAGGTGGAGAAGCTGTTGTGTACATAATGGTCGTAGTATATCAGTTTACAGCACCTAACGCTATTTTACCATTAACAATTCAAGTAAATGGAACTACAATAAGTTAACAGTTAAGTTTTATTCCTTTTTTAAGCTCTATTCTATACTTAACATACTTGTCCACGGGAGAAAATCTAGCTGGATGAGGAATTATAGTAGGAGACCCACAAATAGGACATATGTCTTTTAAAGTATAAGTAAAATCTTTAGGGCACTTTCTTATTTTCCATCTCATTTTTTAACAACTCCAAATTCGACATTCTCTTCTTTGCTTAGTTCTCTAATGTTATCTAGAATTTCTGTAAGAACTTTCGATAGAAGTTTTGGATCAGTGCCTATTATATCAATTCTATACCTAGGTGCACCTATAGTGTAAATCTTTATATCTACATCAGAGTTTTCTGCGATTTCAGCAGCTGATCCTAATACTTTCCTAATTCTTTCTATTCCATCTGGACTTGGTGACCTTAATGTAATAATTTCACTAACTTTAACTCTTTTTTCCTCTATATGCTTACCTATCTCGTCCATTAATGGTTTAATCCAGATATCTGGGATCCCAGCATCTTTAAGAATATAATCCCCTTCTTTTATAGCCTTAACTAATGAATCGTATACGTCTCCGTATTTATCCTCTAATTTCCAAGCCACCTGTTCCCAAGCTTCTTTTTCTGATTTTCCTAGTTTTTGTGAAACAATCTCTAGGATTTTGTCAACTTTTTGTAGTTTCTTCCATTGCGCATTCTTCTTTCTTTTCTCATCTTCTGTAACTTTTTTAAGAGAAACGTCTATTGTACCTTTTTTCCTATCAACTCTAATAACCTTAACAACAACTTTTCTTCCTTCTTTAATAACATCTCTTATGTTCTTTACCCATCTACTACTTATCTCGCTCCAAGGAAGAAAAGCTTGTAAATTGCCATACTCATCTAGAGTAACATAGCTACCATAATCAAAAACTTGTTTTACAGTAGCTATTAAAATATCCCCTTCAGAGGGGATTGGATTCTTATTATATATCATTTTTAACCAAGTATTCTTACTATGTCGCCAGCTATATTAGCCTTACCGCCTCTTGGGTACACTAATTGAGTCCCACAAGAAAGGCATCTTACTGGAAATGTAGCATGACTAAATACTGTCTGCTCATTGCCACAGTTCTTGCATTTTACTCTTATGAATTTACTCCTTGGCTCTGGAATTAATACCTTAAACTTTGCCTTCATTTAACCACCTCAACTAATTCTAACTTCTTTAATCTTAATCCAGGCCTTACTATTGTGTATCCACATTTCTGGCATTTTAGAACAAGTGACTGCTTCTTTGTAGTTTTAGCGAATCTTTTCTGTTCTGGTTTTCTTTTGCTACCATAACCGAGATTCTTCCTATCATATCTTCTCTGTCCTTCAGCTAAAGTCCTTCTTTTCCCATTTTTATATAAAGATACTGAATGTTCAGTGTGAGTTTTACACTTAGGGCAATATGTGGTTATTGTTTTAGGAACTTTCATTCCACTTCTAAAGGAATAATATAGTCTAAGGTTATTAAAGCTAAAACTTGGCTTAAAGGTAATAAAATTAAGTCTCCAGGGTAAAGAATTTTATTATTTATAGAAAATCGAGACTTAACATAACATAAGATTTTATCTTCTTGAGTAAAATATTTGCCCGAAATAAAATTCACATAAATCTTCTTCATTAAATTTATTATGTCGAGAAACTTTGAATCGAAACCTTTGATTTCTAGACCTTCCAATAACTTACTACTTCTAAGCTCAAATAATGATTCTGCTAATTCTTCATACACAGTAAGTTCCTTTTTGTGTAATTCATCATCATACTTTCGCCTAAGCTTTCTGAGTTGGGTAGATAATGTAGATAGGTCTTTTAGGCTTATTTCTGAAGCCTCTTCTTTTAATGTCTCATTAACTACAATTTCATCTAACATAGCTCTTCACTTTTCCTAAACCTTTTAATGCTAAATAAATACCAACACCTATAGGTAATTTGATTGCATTACCTTTTTTAAGTGTATATTTTTCATCAAACAGTATAAAATCACCATTAACATAAGGAAGAAATGCACAGTATCCAGAAAAAGGGGATAAGGAAGACAAATTGTAATCAAAATCTCCCTTTACTTCAAATACCTTTAATCCAGCTTTTCCGTTTAAAGACCCGGGGATCCTAACAAGTCTTCTGGGATCAATAGTAACTTGTGTATCAATATTTATTCCATTAATACCTTTAGCCTTTCTTCCAGACCAGCCTGGATTCCCTTCATAAATATACATTGGCTTCGGCGAAACAATGTAATCAGCAATTTCCTTTCTATCATCTGAGTCTAGCAGAGCACAGTCGTCATGGCACTCTACTCTTATGTGAAACCCCCTATTTCCAGAAAAGAATATCCTAGCATTTAGCCCAAAATCCTCTTTTAAGATGTCCTTTACCAGTAAAGCATTTTGATATACATTCTTTATACATTCTTTCGTAATTTCTACGTATTCTATAGGAGATTCTCCTTCACAACTGCTTGATAATGTTTCATAACCATCTGGACAAAATCTCCTTATTTTTACATTTTCACAAATCTCGTCTGCGTCTAAATCAAAAAGTAAATCTGAACCTAGCCATCCTTTTTCATCCATATCTTTAGCTGATGGTAGCTGATACCTAGCTGAAGAGTAATAAAGGTGTAAAGGAACGTTTTCTAGTATATATTGCTTAACTTCCAGAGGAGAAGAAAAAGATAAATGTCTCACATAAGTCTCAGAATTAAATGGTTGAAAGGCAAATTCCCTTAATTCAATATCGTCTGGTAACTCTAGTTGAGCATTTTCATAATAGTCTCTAAAAAGAAATTTGATCAGATTACTCTGCTCTTGGCGCGATGTAGAAATCTGCATACCCCCCTTGCGGTAAATTATATCTTAACTTTAATGGAATTTGAGAACCAAAGGCTATTTCCACAGTATCAGAAGGCTTTCTCATTTTAGAAGTATTTACAACATATTCTATTCCGTAAATGCTCTCTGCGTCACCTCCTTCGCTCTCTAGAAGACCTCCGTTTTCAGTTGATAATTCAATAGTTTCACTTCCTAAATCAGAATTAGCTGTTATGTAAAGCTTGCCTTCTTGTGCCTTAAATGTCACTGCGTCACCTCCAATATCCTCTATCTCATCAATGATCTCTGTAAAAGTTACTGTTAATGCCTTTGCTTTAAACGGAAATTCTAAGTTTAGATTAGGAGCTTCTAGCTCAGAAGCAGTAATAGAAGGAAAAGTAAAAGATCTTTCGTAATCACCATCTAGTGTAACTTTCACATTTTGATTTTCATCGCTCTCTAGATATAATGAGTCATTTTTATTCACAGTCTTTAGAACGTCATTTAAATCTTCAAGTTTAACTCCTACCTTTTCCTCTTCTTTGACATTATATTCTTCAAAATAACCAGCAGGAACTAGTATATCTATAAATGCAACTTTGGATGGATCTATTCCCCTTATCTTTAACCCATCTTGAGAAAAGTCCAAAGTGATCTCATCTATAAATTCCTCTAACGTTCTAAATATATAGGAAAATGAATCCGCATCAACTACTTTAACTTTCATGTATAAATTCTTTTACAATAAGAAGTTTTAAAGCTTAGGATTAGGTTCTTCTGTAAGATAATCCTCTCCTCCAGCAAATATTCTCTGAAGTTCAGCATATAGTTCATCAAATCCGTCTTCAGTTGTTGATGAAACTGGAATTGGTAAGTTGTCTAAATTCTCTATTATCGTATTGACAAGCTCATAAGAATATTCATCAATTGTTCCCAGCTCGTCAATTATCGTACCATCTTCTACCCAACTTCTAATTCTCTCTAGTTCTTGTTGAGTCAATAAGTCGCTTTTAGATAATGCAAGAATTTGAGGCATTGAGAGCCTAAACTTTATTGAACTCGAAAGCAAGAAGAGTGAGATATAACTTCTAGGATCTTTCGATAGAAAAGAATCCATTAGAAAAATAGAAGCAGACTTATTACCCTCACTTATTAAGGAGGATAGTATTCTTCCAGATTCTCTATAAGCAAATAATTCTATTTGACCAGGTGTATCAACTATAACATAATTTCCTTCAATTCTACTAATTTCTTCTTTTATATCTTTGGCTTTTGTCAAAATCAAGTCTATGGAAGCTATTAATGAGGAATTTGGGCCTAGGCCATATCTTTCCATAACTTCAAACGCATCAACATAGTCTCTTACATCAAAATCTGGTCTATAGGGAATCTGCTCTACTGCAGGGTCTAGGTTAATAACAGCAGTATCCATTTCATTATCTAGCAGATAATCTTGAAAACTCTTTACTAATGTAGTTTTGCCCGAACCAGCTGTTCCTAAAACAAATATGAAGTACATGTTCTTACCGAGTTTAATCTTAAAAACTACTCCCTAAATTAAATAGTTAATGATAATTATAGGAGGAACAGCTACAAACGGAATAGATGAAAACTTATCAAAAATTGTTAAGGCACCATTAATAAAAGTAGAACATAAAGTGTTCCCCGATGGAGAATCATATATAAGAATTCCACAACGGGTATCAGATGAAGAAGTTTATGTTGTTCAATCTCTCTACCCGCCACAAGATAAGCATCTTATTGAACTCTTACTAATCCTTGAAACCCTTTCAGACATGAAAAACGATAAAATAACAGCTATAATCCCTTATTTGGCATATGCAAGACAAGATAGAAGATTCAAAGAAGGAGAAGCAGTTAGCATTAAGACAGTATTGAATGCAATACAAAGATCTGGGGCTAACTCACTCATCGTCATTGAACCACATAAAGCGGAAGAGCTTTCCTATTTTAATGGGGAAATAAAGGTAGCAGATCCAACACCAGAGATAGCAAAAAAGATAAAGAGAAAGGTGGAAAAGCCATTTGTGTTAGCCCCAGATAGGGGAGCATTAGAAAGGGCAAAAAGACTTGCAAATGAATTACAGTGTGAGTATGCATTTATCGAAAAAGAAAGGGACAGAGATACTGGGGAGGTCAGAATAAAGAATTTGCCAGATATAAAAGTAAAAGATATGGATGTAATATTAATTGATGACATAATAAGCACTGGCGGTACAATGATACAGGCTGCACAGGCTTCTTATAATTTAGGTGCAAGGAAAGTTATTGCAGCTGCTTTTCATGCCTTATTCATAGAAAATGCATACGAAAGAATGATGAACAGTGGGATAAAAGAAGTAATAACAACAAACACGTTACCACAAGATCCTAACAAAGTCACAATAGTTGATGTATCACCATCAATAGCGAGAAAATTATGAAATCATATGCGATTCTAAATCAGGATAACTTATTTTTATCACTCGAAGAACTTAAAGCAATTGTAAAAACTGATGTAGATTATTACTATGGAATAGGGATATTTAATAAAGAACCATTTAATGTTGCTAGAAGATCTAGTTTAATAAAAGCCTCTGGTGAGGTTATAGCTGTATCAACAGATGTTAAAGATATAATAGATGCAGTAAGAGGAAAATGTTATTCAATTGGACTTACATTACCCATGAGGGAATACAAAAATGAGATTTTACCAATATATAATGAAATTGCAAAAAATGTAAAATTATCCAAGAAATGCAAGAAACTTGACATTATCTTTACTGAAGGAATAATAATTGCCGGAATAAGAAAAGAGGAAAAAGACACAAAAAGTTTGATTGAACATTCAAAAAAGCCTTATTCGCAGTCAGGTACTTTAGCACCAGAGATCGCAAGGCTTTTAGTGAATTTGTCTCAGGCTGAGAAAGAGATACTTGACCCATTTATGGGAACTGGTAGCATACTTATTGAGGCTAAATGGCTAGGGTTAAATTGTATTGGACTTGATATTGATGATAAAATGATTGAAAAGACAAAAACTAATCTGTCTCATTTCCGCTATGAGTGTGATATAATGAAAGGGGATGCAGGAAAAATCCCTATAAGAAATGTTGAAGCTATAGCTACTGATCCTCCTTATGGAAGGTCATTTAGTATAAAAGAAGGGTTAAACAATTTATATGAAAACTTTTTCCGCTCTGCTTCTGAAGTAACAAAAACCTTAGTTTTCACAACAGACTCTAAGTTTGATTGGAGAGAGAAACTAAAAGAAACTGGTTTCAGAGAAATCTCTATCCACTTTGTTTATAATCATAAAAGCTTAAGTAGAGCAATATATGTTGTAAGGAAATGATACTAACATATTTCATTGGAAGTGGAGGAGGAGCACCTAATAAAAGAGGGCTGCCTGCTATTCTAGTTAGGAGAGAAGGCTTTGATTCACTGTTTGACTGCGGAGAAGGGACTCAATGGAGAATGATGGAACATAGACTCAGTTTTATGAGGCTAAAACTTATTGCTATTACTCACATGCATGCAGACCATGTTTTGGGTTTACCCGGAATGATTGCGAGCATGTCAATGTATAGTAGGAAAGAACCCCTCCTTATCATGGGGCCAAGTGAAATTAAGGATTTCCTTGAAGATACTGTTAGAAGAACGCATTTTCGCACCAGTTTTGAGATAAGGTTTTTAGAAAAATATGAGGATGAAAACATAAGAATTGTACCATTTTCAACTTGCCATACTATTGAATCTCAAGGATATATCTTTGAAGAAAAAGATAAGATAAATATCGATGCGGAAAAACTAAAAAAAGAAGGGGTAACTGATTGGAGGTTAATAAGAAAGTTGAAAATGGGAGAAAGAGTTGAAATAAACGGAAAAGTACTATTACCAGAAGATTACCTCACAATTAAACAAGGTAGCAGAATAGCCTATACTGGGGATACTGCACCATGTGAAAAAGTTATAAATGCAGTAAGAAACGTCGATCTACTTATTCATGACTCCACGTTTATCAATGAAGAAGAAGCTCACGTTTATGGTCATTCAAATAGTAGTGACGCTGCTACAGTAGCTTTAAAAGCAAATGTAAAAAGACTAGCACTTTTTCACATAAGCTCAAGATATGAAGATACAAGCGAATTGTTGGCAAATGCTAAAAAGATTTTTAAGAAAACTTTTGTCGCTGAACCTCTTTCGTACTACATAATTAATCATCCGAAGGGATAGGATTTTCCCATAACGGAACTCCTTTATTAGTCTTTGGAGCTAGCCAATCTATCACAGCTTCTGGATCTTTATGTTCAATTTCTACTTTTATCGGACCTAATGGAGATTCGTTCTCACTATCTACAAATGAGATTTTTCCTATAGCTGCTGCTTGTTTATTCAACATAAATGATACAACATTTCCTATTACACCCCTAAATAAGTACTTCCTTGCAGCGTCTAGTATTCTCTCTTCTCTTAATTTAAAATGAAATTTTTCTAGGCTTGAAAGGGTATTTGACTCCATAATAAGAATTTTTGTGTAGCCATTCTTCTCTTCTCTTAGACTCTCAAAATCAAAGAAATTCTTAACTGCTTGTAGAACTTTATTTTCGTCTTCTGAAGGTCTTACTTCAACTTGAATTATAATTTTTGTCATAATAACCGTTTTATTAATTCTTTGGCCTTATTCTTAAATTCCTCTACTGTGGTGTCATTTACCAAGACATAATCGGCTAACGCAATAACATTCCCTATACCCATTTCAAGTTCCTCCCAATCTCTTTTTATTAAACCTTCGACAGTTAATGTATCGTCTTTTCTAGCACGTTTAAGGAGTCTTTCATATCTTACTTTTGGTGGAGAATGGACGGCAATTATTATTACTTCTCCTAACTTCTTGAACTCCTCTATCTCTTCCCAATTTCTTACCCCATCAAAAACAACTATTTTTTCATCATGAATTTTTTCAATAGACATCTTTGCGACGACTCCTTTACCATAAAGTTTTCTCATCCTTATTGCAAAATCCATCAACCTTTCTCCTTCCTTAGCCTCTTTGAGATATTTTTCCCTCAAAACGTCGCTCATTGTTATTACTTTTACGTTAATCTCTTGAAAAAGCTTAGCAAGTTCGCCTTTTCCAGAACCAGGCATGCCTGTAATTGCAATTATTTTAATTAGTGACCACCAAACATCTCAATATTGGGGATTTTAAAAATTGATTAGATTATTTACTGCAATAGAAATTCCTCAATTCCCTAAAGTTATAGAGCTAATGGATGCTGTAAAAAGAAGCGGAGCTGATGTAAAACTGGTAGAAACTCACAATATTCATATAACACTTGTCTTTATAGGAGAAATACAAGAAAATAAACTGGAATTAGTTAAAGAAGCTGTGGCAAAACTCTCCTTTAATTCATTTAAGGTAAAACTAAAAGGAACTGGTGCATTCCCTAATCTCTCAAGACCTAGAGTGGTTTGGGTAGGAATAGAAGAAGGATTACAAGAGTTAAGAGCGATTAGAGGGACTCTTTTGAAAGAGTTATTAGGGAGAGGAGTAAGACCAGACGACGAAAAAGAATTCTCTCCTCATCTTACCGTAGGCAGAGTGAAAGGTCCATCAAACCTACTTAACTTAATTAACGTCATTAATGAATATCAAAACCTAGACTTCGGAGAATTTATTGTCAATAAAGTTACCTTATTTAAGAGCACACTGACCTCAAAAGGTCCTATATATGACGCATTATTAGAAGTGAGATCTAATGACTTTAGAGGAGGAAGTACTAAGTAAAATAAAACCAAGCAAGGAAGACGAAGAAAAGTTAATGGAAAAAGCACAAATAATCTTGGAAAGGTTTAAGGACTTAAATCCTGAAATAGAAGGGTCTTTTCGAAAGGGCACTTGGCTGAAAGGAGACACAGACATTGACATATTTCTATTCTATCCGAAAAGTGTAGGAAAAGAATATTTGAAGGAAAAAGCTTTGAAAGAAATGATAGATAGGGTAAAAGATCTTAATTATGAAGTAGCTTATGCTGAACATCCCTACTTGATGGTTTTCATTGATAACACAGAGATAGATATAGTCCCAGCGTTAAGGTTGGAAAGAGGGGAAGAGGCAATTACAGCCGCAGATAGAACGCCATTTCATTCTAGATATGTTCTATCTCACTTAGACGAAAAAGGGAAAGATGAAGTAAGATTGCTGAAGAGGTTCATGAAAGGGATTGGAGTTTATGGCGCAGAAATTAAGGTTAAAGGATTTTCAGGGTACGTTACAGAACTTTTGATAATTAAATATGGATCATTTAAAGAAGTGCTTGCTAACGCCTCTAAGTGGAAACCACCCGTCAGAGTAGAATTGGTAGAACCTAAGAAGGAATTTGCAGATCCACTAGTAATCCCAGATCCGGTAGACCCAAGGAGGAACACTGCTTCTGCTGTCTCACTAAGGAGCTTAGCTACCTTCTCATTAGCATCTAGGATGTATCTAGAGAGACCTTCCATAGAGTTTTTCTTCCCATCCACACCGGGAAAGCAGAAAATCAAGGGGGATGTGTTAATTGTGAATGTAAAATTACAAGAACGTGCAGTAGAAGACATAATATGGGGGCAGGTTTGGAAAAACGTCGAAAAGCTGAAGACGTTGCTTATTCAAACTGGGTATAAGTTAATTGATATCTCAGCTTGGGGGAATAGTGAAGAAGTGACAATCGGAATACAAGTTGAAAGCAAAAACATAGGAGAACATTATCTAAGTCCAGGGCCATATTTCTATTTTGATAGCGTTGAAGAATTCATCAACAAGAACGAAAATGTATGGATAGGAGAAGATGGTAGACTCTACACGATAAAAACAAGAAAAGAGACAATAGAAGATATCGTGAAAAAGAATTTAATGTTTAAGCAGAAATTTGAATATGAATTGTTCTGGTTAAAGGAGGAAGTAGATGATCCTTGGATAAACTCCTTTTTAAGGAAAACGCCAAGTTGGTTAAAGTAAGAGAGTTCATATATCCTAAGTATAATGAGGAGATAGAAAAAGAACTAGTTGAGCACGGTATAACCGAATTGTATTCATTCGGAAAAACAAATTTAGGGAAACTTAAAGTGATAGGAAAAGGAAAAACTGGTGTAATAGTTCTTTTAGATGAAAAGAGAGTTATAAAGATAAGAAGAAGCGATTCGCCAAAGGAAAGTTTAGAAATTGAGGCTAAGATTCAAACCCAAGCTCTCCCAATAGCGCCTAAAGTATATGATTATGGAAAAAACTTTATTGTAATGGATTATATAGAAGGAAAGAATCTTGATGACACTAGAAAAAATAAAAGAGTTATCATAGATTTGATTCTGAAAGCAAAAGAGTTAGAGAGTAGAAAAATTGAACATAAAGAACTAGCTAGGCCTTATAAAAATGTAATCGTGTCAGAAAACGACAATGTGTATATAATAGATTACGATTCAGCTAGCATAAAAGAAAACCCTTATAATGTTACTTCAATATTAAGCTGGCTAAGATTACCAAATCTTGCAATTTTGTATAAAAAACATAAAAACATAGAGGAAATCCTTAATTTTGTGGAGTCACTGGATTGGGTTTAAAAAATATTACCTTAATAATATCAATACTTTCGGCCAACTCTCTCAAAGTTACTTATAACGAAACATCATGAAACTTCTAATAATCTTGGAAAAGTAGTATAGGGTATATTGAATATATTAATAAACGTAGGAGAGATATATTGGTGGTTTAGGATTACAATAAAGTACACTTGTAAGAACTGTGGTTATGTCTTGTATAAGTTTGAAAAGGTAGGACAAGACTTCTATGGTGTAAGAACCCCTTCAGAAATAAAACTTATCTTTGGAGGAAAATGTCCAAAGTGCGGACATGAGCTAGGTACACCATCAATAGAAGATATTGGAATAAAAATAAAAAATAAGATAACTCCAGTAGTAGATTAATTTGTAGTTTTTTAGATTATTCTTTTCTATTTCATTGTTAAATAAATAGAAAAATCAGATTTTAGCTAGTTAACAGAAGCAATATTAGTTCTCGTAGAAATCTCCTTTTTAACTTAATTATCCTTCTTTGTTTCAAGCTTAAAATCTTATTAGCAAGCGACGTGAGTAATTCAAATAATCATCTCATGCAACAAATAGTACGAGTATCCGCCTATTATCCCTATCAAAAAATTCAAATATGACTTATGATAACTCAATAACTAACGGGGCCGTCGTCTAGCCTGGACTAGGATGCAGGCCTGGGGATAGGATCCCCAACCACCAGTGCGCCTGTGGTCCCGGGTTCAAATCCCGGCGGCCCCATTTTATGACTAGCTTTTTAAAAGTGGATAGCGATGCTAGAAAGTGGTATCTTCAGCAAGAGAGCACTAATCTATTATTAAAAATCGTTAATCAATCCGAGGAAATCACAAGTCAAATAGCTTTTTACTCAACAACATAACTGAGACTTATCGTCCTTAGACCACACTAAAAAGATTAATACTTTTATCTTAGTTTTTAGGATAAGTAATTAATGGGATCAGAAACAGAAAAAATGAAATTAGAAATAGAAAAACTTGGCCCTTTAGGAAAGAACTCTATTGAGTTTGGAGACTTAACATTGCTAATGGGGGCACCAAACACAGGGAAAAGCTATACTCTTAAAGCATTATATTTAAAATTGTTCCCGCTTGATAGTTTTACTTTAAGTGACTTTAAAGAAAAGTATTCAATTCATCTAAGGAATCAATTGGAGGAATCGTTTTCTAAAGAATTATTAGATATATTACGTGAGTTTCTCACAGCTTTAGTTAAGGTTACCTTAAAAATATTACTTTTATCCAATAATTCCGATTTGCGTAATAATCTAGAAAATTTATTAAAGAAGGAAGAAGAAAAGAAAAACTTTGAGTATAAGTTAGAACTTAATAAAGATAAAATACTAGTCTCCATTAAATCAAATCCGATTAAACTAAAACTAACAACAGACTTCGATAAAAATCTAGAAGAGACAGTTCGTAGGTTTGCATCTGATCTAGTAGGGACAGACAATATAGATACAGTAATATTATACCCCGCAGATATCTCAAACATAAAAGCTTACCAGATTATAAGCATACCTGGATTCAATATTAATGGTGAAGATAGAATACCTATATCTCTTATATTAGATGAAATATTGATGGATTTCGTTGAATTACTTAATGAAAAATACAAGCAGATACGTCCTGAACTTAAAGAGTCTATTAATGTCCTTTTTCCTCTTATACATAGATATTTAAGAAGATTTCTAAAATACATTCGTATCCATGTTGAAACAAGTAAAATTAGCCAAAATAAGCTCGAATTAATAATCACCTTTAGTCTAAGAATTGATGTTTCCACTCTTACTAGAGAAACCTTACCCAAAGAGATTGCAGAAAGATTTACCGATGAATTGCTTGAGACAACTACCAAGGAAAAATATTTTCAAACTTCCTTAGGACGTGCAACAAATATTGTTAAAGAATTATTGTCACATAAATTGAGCACAGATATTTCCGAAGGACTATATAAAGCTCTAAGAAAATGGTTAGGAAGTAGAGTAGATTATAATAATCTGCGTTATATACCATTTGGTAGGACTACCGTTCTGTTAGAGATCGAAAGAGCTTCCCGTGACCCCTTTACCAGAGGTGAATATCTCAGAAAATTTTCTGAATTTCACCCTATTATCTTACGTAGCCATGCTTATTGGACTAGTCGTGGGAGAGGTTTGCTCTTTGATCCTAATCTAGAAGAATGGAAAAAGAAGCTTTTGAGAATAGTAACTCCATTGATTGAAGGGGCTTTAACCCCTGACCCATCAGGTAAATTGATGTATAAAGATTGGCGCGGGGTTAATGTAGATGTGGATGTGGCATCAGCACTAGTAGATGAGGTTTCTGGCATTTTACTCCCTTTGTTAACTGTTAAAGAAAAATCGTTAATTCTCATTGAAGAGCCTGAAGCTCAACTTCACCCCGGAGCACAAATTATTATGGCTCTTTTTATTGTGTCTTTAATGGAGCTCTGTAAATGTAAAGTTGTAGTTTCTACTCATAGTGATTTATTTGCTATAACAATAGCTCAATTAGTCGAGCAAAAACCAGATAAAAAATGGGTTATGGAACTTATAAAGGGGCTTGTTCCTCATGTGAGTGAAGGAGTGGAAGATCTTGCGACAATTGTGGCAGAATCTATAGGTAATCTGGATGTGAAAGTGTATGAATACACACGGGAAGGAAGTGTAAATTTTGTTAAAGCAAGAACCTTGCTTAGTGAAAGAGTGCCAAGTATAACAGAAGTTATAGACACACTGACAGATTGGGCTTTTCGTTTAGCAGCGCACAGAGCATCTGAGGGGAAAGAGAAAAATGCCCAGTCTTAGCATAAAATGCCAGGGTAATAATTGCTACCTTACTTGTGAAGAAAATGAATGTCCAGTCATATTTCCAAGTCAATTAGATTTCTTTTGTGACGGTGAAAAAGTTATTAATCAAGGACTACGGTGCGACTGTATAGCAGCTTTTATAAAGCCAGGATCTGCAGGTGAATTAGCAATAGAAATTTATTCAATAGAGCTCAAGTCTATTCGTAACCCGAATAAAGCTGAAAAACTTTTAGAATCGCTTAGAGAAAAATGTCGAAACTGCCTTGAGTGGGCTGAAAACGAGGCGTTAAGAAAATTAAAAGGTAGCATTGCTAATATAACTATTTCAACTTATTGTATTAACGTTATTCCATCAGATATATTCAATCACACCGCCACGTTAATTAGAAAGAGGGTGATAAATTTAAAACCGAATAACATAACTCATGTAAAAATAATACCATGCAATGGAAAGCTGACAGATAAACCTTTATTTGAAATTTAATTCAATAGAACTATTATTAAATTTTAGCACTAACATTCTCTTTTATCATTATTGTTTTGAACATCATCACGTCTTTTGATCAATCTAAAATTTTCTACTGCTTTTAGTGTACGAGAAGAATATCAATTTAGCAACAACCTTAATCTCCAATTTTTACAAACAAGTGATAAATCAAAAAGATAGGTTAGCTCTTCCTATCTTATATAGAGAGAGAAAGTATGTAGTCCTAATTAGAAGACTAAACAAAAAATAAGAAATCTACCAATAAGACTTATTTTCTCTTTCTCTAAGCAAAACTAAGATAGACAATAAAGCCAATACAAATACTAAGATAACAATTATTGCCGACTTAAGAGGAAGAGGATCTGAATTAGTTGATGTCACATTTTCACCTTGCGCTACAGTAATCTGAGGAACCATTACCGAAATGTACGTAGAGTTTATAGCTATAACTTGGTTTACTACACTATTCAGGACTGAGGGTGCAGATTTATAATATGGGTTAGCTGCGTAAACTTCAACTTTATTCGCGCCTAATGACAAATTCAAAACAAATGACGTGTTTGACGTGTTTGCTATAAGTTTTCCATTATTGTAAATTAGATAATATTCAGCTCCTATTGTTTTGTTCCAGTTTAGATATAACATGTTTAGATATTCAGTGTAAGTAACATTTGGAGTACTGGGTGGTATGTAATATATTTCAGTAAAACTATATTTTGATACACCAGCGATACTTATCGCTTTTAATGACACATTGTATATCCCAAATGGTACTTTTACAAAATATGATGTATTAGTCAAGGTTGTATTCACTATAGTTCTATCCCCTTGTGAAACTGTGAGCTCATATTTTACTTCTCCGGATTTACTAGTAGTGTTCCACGAGACCAAGAACCCGTTTATCTCTTTTATAACTGAAATTGCTATGTTTGGCTTAGCAAGTGCTACAAAGGACACTGTTGAAATGCTACTGTTTCCAATTTTGTTATAAGCTATAATCCCAATAGTATACAGTTTACCAGGTGTGAGGTTTGTTAAAGTATATGATGAGACATCTCCACTAAGGTTTATTGTCTGATTTTCTACTTCAAGATAATATCCTAGAATAGGGAATCCTCCGTTAAAAGTAACATTCCAAGAAATTGTAGCATTATCATTCCCTAACTTAAATGTAATTATGGGTGGATTAGGAACAGAGGCTGGTGTAGCGTTTACTATATTTGAAGGAGTACCATTACCTAGAGAATTATAAGGAGTAATTTGAATGTAATAAGTTATGCCATCCGTTAGATTACTTAATGTATAAGACATCTTATTACCTACATTAATAGTTTTATAACCAGTTAGATTACTCCAATAAGTAAGATAATAACCAGAAGCATTAGTGTCGTACCATCTTATTGTTATTGTCTCATTTCCCCATGTTACAGAAGTTATTTGAGGCTTAGGAGGAGGTAAATAAATTGATATTGATTGCATCGCATTGCTTGGGATATTTCCAGGTCCAAAGCCTCCTAAAATATACAGTGTGTTTCCAAGCTCAACATAAGCACTAAATATTGTCGGCTGTTGCTCAAAAGTACCTGATTTCTTCCACGTCCCGTTATAATAATATAAAATGCTTCCATTTTGATATCTACCATTGATATAAAACATTCCGCCAACTAAAAATAGATAACCACGATAATAACCTAAAGCACCTCCCGCTTCTGGCCCAGGTAATGGGGTTAACTCTATCCAGCTGTTGTTTTCTGGAAAGTACTCATATACAGATGTAGTCATTTGTGCTGGTTCATAAAACCCTCCAACTACAAACAATACACTCCCATTAAAGTAGTATGCTGATGATGCTAATGGGATAGGAGCATTTCCAATTATTTCCCAAGTATTTGTTTTTAAATTATATACTTGAATTGTTGTTGTGGGAGGATTCAAAGAATTACCCATATAGTTCATTCCACCTATAACGTATATTTTATTCTGATAAGAGAAAACTATTGCATCATATACTGGGTCGGGCATTGATGTAGTTATTATTTTCCATCCATTACCAGTATACTCTAAAATACCACCGAAAATGGAGGAGGAGTTAGCTCCACCAACTACGTATAAATTACCATTGCAAACTGTAGCTCCTGCGCCCATAAGAGGAAAAGGTAAACTTGGGCCATAATACCAATTACCATTAGAGTAAATATATACGGAACTAACTACTTGACTAGATAGATCTGTACCACCTATAAGGAATATTTGACCTTTGTAATAAGCTGCAGCAGAATACACTAATGAATCCGGTAGGGCTGGAGGAGTTATAGAAGATTGAAACCGCACATAACCCATACCAATTGAAGGAAATAGCAATATTACAAAAACAAAAACCAAAACGGTATTCCGCTTCATAGTTTACTAATATATAAAGTCATATTTTATAAAATCTACCGTCTTTTCAAAAGATTAACTAAAGTATTTTGATACGACACGATATGTAAAACCCTGGAATATATTAGATAATTTAAGGAAATACGGCTCTATTTTTAACTTAGAGGGTACATAAATCTCTCTTTTTCCAGTTTTGATAGCTTTTATAACTGCCTCAGCAACTCTTTCTGGCTCTACCGCATATTTTGCAAAGACATCTTTAGTATTTTCAAAAGATGGATGAGAAGAGAAATTAGTCTTTACTGGACCGGGATAAATCCCTGTTACCTTAACGTTGTATTTCCTTGCTTCAGCCCATAAGGCATTGGTAAAATGAGCTAGCCCAGCTTTAGCTGCAGAATAAACTATCAATTTCGGCGTTGCCACATAAGCTGCCTCAGAAACTATGTTGATTATATTCCCTTCTCTTCTTTTTACCATTTCAGGGTAAACAGCTTTAATAAAATAGAGAGGGGAAACGAAGAGAGTTTTAATCATGTATTCTTCCTCATCAAGCGAGGTTTCAAGAAAAGAACCGTAAATACCAAAACCTGCATTGTTTACAAGGACATCTATCTTGCCAAACTTATCTTCAACTTCGTTAATAATTCTAAAAACAGATGCTTTATCAGTAACATCGGCTTGATAAATTATATCTCCGACTTCTGGTTTACTTCGAGAAATCGAAACAACGATATAATCAAGACTCTTAAGTTTCTCTGCAGTAGCTTTACCTATCCCTTTAGACGCTCCAGTAACTATTGCAACTTTTTTCATAACAAGATGTTAAAGGAGAGAAACAAAAACTTTTATCCATATGCTTTTTTAAAGTTCCTCTCCACAACTTTCTTTACTTCTTCCTCCTCTATTCCCTTAATTTTTGAAATCTCTTTTATTGCTTCGCTTATGTATGTTGGCTCAAGCATTCTCCCTTTATATTCATATCCCCCATCACTTTCAGTAAGGATAATCTCGATAGGCGCTTTAGATACTACTTCTTGGTGTTTCTTTTGGAAAGTTACTGAGGGATTGACAGTTATAAAGTAACCTGCTCCCTCAATATCCTTTAACAAGGTTATAGGACCAGTATACCAGTGAAAAATTGCTTTTTTCACGTTGTAAGTCTGTAAGATTTTGAATGCCTCTTCCCACGCGTCTAAAGCATGAACATTTATTAGCTTATTCCGGGCTGATGCAATTTCAGCAAATTTCTCAAAATACTTTATTTGAAGTTCTTTTCCTGCTTTTGCATATCTGAAATCTAAACCTACTTCTCCAATAAAGTCAGACCTTTGTATTAATGGAAGAACACTTTCCAGCGTCTCTTCGTGAACTTTCCAAGGATGAATACCGACTCCAGTTAAAATATTCGGTGATTTCAAAGAAAGAGTATCCACAGAGGACTTATAATCCATGGAAACTGCAGCTATAATAAAATTCTCATAATTTTTCTTTAAATAAGAATAGTGACAATGAGCATCGTAGTACATAAAAAAGATATTGAAAAAAGAATTAATAAGCTTCATCAACTGAGATACTTAGATTCCCAGTGAAATTGTAAAACATTAATTCCAATTTTCCACCTCCTTGAATAGTTTTATGGTATTCTTGACCAGAATATTGATCTATTAAATTGTTATTATCATAGATCTTAACATGAAAAGTTGAGTTTGAAGTTAAAGTGATAGTTACGTTTCCGTTAGAAGGTAAATTTACCGGATAAATATAGTTTGTAGTACCGTTAGAATATACTGTAACAGAAGATGAGAAATTGAAATAGTGAATAATATTTACAGTATTTGATGTAGCAGTGGTTTTGCTTACTGCTACACTACTATTGGTTGACATATGAACTTGTATGTTCCCTACATAATATTCATACCCTATTACAGCACCTAAAACCACTAAAGCTATAATTAATATTTTACCTAGCATATTACTTCTCTTCTTCTTATAGTACAATTTAAAAAACAGACAATCAAATATTACTCAGCACTGACTTTCCATCGTCATCAAGAACGAGAGTTCCAGTTACAATTATCATAGAGAGAAGCTGTTGTGTTATTTAACTCTCACATTGCTTGATTTCCATGAGGCTAAAGTTAAAAGCACTACTAAAAGAGATCCGTAACCTAATATAAGTCCCCATTTTCCTGCAGAAGCAATACCACTATAGTCAACTAGAGCGCCCATAACTATGCTTCCAATTCCGCCAATTATACTACCTAGATTATATGTTAATCCAGTCAAAGCACCTCTAACTTCCATAGGTACAGACTCAACTATTAACAAAGGAGCTAAAGGCCAAAAACCTGTAGCTACTGTATAAGTTAATAGACCTGCAGTTACCACATTTACATTGGTAAAAACTGCTAACATAAACGGTAAACCTATCATCTCTCCTATAACGCCATAGATAATTAACTTCCTTTTACTTATAGTATCTGCAGCTCTCCCAAAACCTATGAAAGAAAAAGCTAACAAGACATTTGAGACTAACATCAAAGTCCCAACAGTATCTTTACTGATCTTTAGCGCCTCTAAGAATTCCGCATAAACAGCAAAAATAGAGTAGTAAGAAAAGAACATCCCTGCAATTACTATAGTGCTCCTTATTAGAACTGAAGTGTATGAAGAAATATCAACCTTTTTCTTTTCAACTTTAAATACTTTTACATCACTCACCTTACTCATTATGTAAGGTACAAGAAATATTGGAATTGCACCAGTTAGAAGAAACAGCCTCCAGTTGCTCGAAAAGAAAATAAATGTGACTCCAGTTAAAGCATAACCTAAACCATAGCCTGCTTGTACGATACCGTTTATGAGTCCTCTCAAAGAAGGAGGGGCATTTTCATAAACTATAACAGTTCCTGCTGTCCACTGAGCACCCATGAAAAGGCCTTGTAAAGCCCTTGCACCCAATAAAACAAATACGTTTGGCGATAAAGCCAACAGCACTTGCGAAAGAGAATAACCAGCTGTTCCAATGTTCAACACGAGTTTTCTCCCTCTTGTATCAGCAACTTTTCCAAAAGTGTAACCACCAATAACTCTGAAAATTAAACCTAAAGCAAAGAGAAGTGTCCCAACTACTGTAGGAGCGTTAAAGCACTTATAGAGTTCTTCATAAACGTAAGTTACAATCAATAAATCATAAATGTTTCCTGCCCACGCAAAAGTAGATGCGATAGTTGCATGAATCCATTTGTTCATAGTTTAAAAAAGTTAAAGGGGGTTTTAACTTACTATTTAATAAAAAATGAAAATAGGGTTTTAACTTTACTTTTCAAATTTGAATATTGAATGTTAAACGGAATGAGTTAGATTATCTATTCTTCCTCCATCAGCAACTATCACTTGACCAGTAATGTACCTTGACTTATCGCTAGCAAGAAATACAACAATGTTTGCAACATCTTCTGGTTTTCCGGTAGTGTGTAACATGGTCTTATTTCTAAAGTTCTCTCTCAATTTTTCTTTTTCTTCCTCACTTTTACCACCAAGTGTCATATCGGTCTCTATCCAACCTGGTGCAACTGCATTCACTCTTATACCATACTTTCCTAATTCAAACGCTAATCTTTTAGTTAATATAATAACTCCCGCCTTGGTTATCGCATAAAAAGTAGTGCCTTCAGCTGCTGTTCCTATACCAGCATTACTTGCAACATTTACTATCGAAGGTGACTTTGATTTTTTAAGTAACGGCAAAAACTCGTGTGTAACATAAATTACTCCATTCAAATTAACTCTAAGCATAGTTTCGTACTTTTCCTCATCAAAATTTTCAAAAGGCATTAAATACCAGAGACCAGCATTGTTAACTAAAACATCGAGCTGGGGAGAAATTTTCTCAACCTCCTCTCTTGCTTTTCTAACCTGATTTCTATCCCCAACGTCGCACTTAATTGTGATCACTCCTTTCTCTCTTAATTCTTTAGCTTTGTCTTCTGAACCATGATAAAGCACTATTACTTTGTAACCTTCTTTCATTAACGTTTCGGTTATTGCTCTACCTATTCCTCTTGTACCACCAGTGACTAAAGCATACATAGTGTTAATCTCTCAAACTAAATAAAAGATATAATGTATAGGAAATTTTATAAAACAGAGTAAATAGTAGGTGTTAAAATGAAGGTTATAAAATATAACGTCCAGGTTAGAGTTGAGACAAAAGACCCTAAAAAAGAAATCCAGAAAGTTGGAGGATTATTGATACAAAAATTTGCTAAAGATGAAAGAAAATACAAGGATCAACTGAACAGTGTACTTCAAGGCAAAAGTAAGGTAATAGAGGTTAATGGTATAAAGGCGACTTTGACAGATACAACACTAGAAGTTGAAGGGATTAAATTTAGGAAATTAATAAATGTTAGAAAGTTCATTGACGAAGTAGCAGAAAAATACGAGGCGAAATGTGGCCAATTAAACAAGGCTGAGAATTTGTACACAAAACAATGTGAAGGAAAAGATGCAAAAGTATATTTTGATATAAAACCAGTGAAAATAAAACCGGTTAAGAAGGAAGAAAAACAAGAGAAGAAGGAAGAAAAGAAAGAAAGTGAAAGTAAGTAATAAAAGTTTTAATAATCTTATTCTATTTATATGCATCCAATTATTCATGGCACATTAGTAGGAGAAATAATAGCGTTTATAATAGGTTGGATAATAGCATCAATACCAGTATGGTTAGCGTCAAAGGCAGTAAGTAGACATTCGACATTTCCTAGAGCGATGTTAGCAACACTTGGAGGGATAATAATATTTGCTATAATTCTTGCCATATTCACCGCAATAGGATTAGCAGTAGGTCTTCCAATACTTGGAACTTTAGGTTTACTGTTCGGTTTTATAGGAGTCTTAGGAGTGTTTAAAGCCTTTTTGATACCGGATGGGGTGGGGCATTTCTAATTGCTATATTAGCGTTTGTCATATTAGTGATAATTGACTTGATATTAGCGTTTTTAGGGATAGTAACAATTCATTTCTTCTGAATAAAGTTTGCTTATCTGTAAGCCAAAACTAAACAACGTGTTTTAATTTGTTAGTTGAGAACAAACCTAACTTCAAAAATAAGAATGAATTAAACAACATTTCCCACCACAAGTAATATGAGAAATTAAAGCAAACGGAATTAACGGGACGTCTGCTGAAGACTGTTATAGCGACGCTGAAAATATATCTATCATAGCTAGGGAATCCTAACAAGAACAAGTCAAGACCTAGAGTGAAAAGTATGTTAGTTATTTTAACACCTAAAGCGGGTTATAAACTAGACTTAGAAAAGATGAAAAGTCTTAGGTTATGACACTCCAATATTAGGCTATTCTAGGATATTGACACAGCATAAAGATTGAAAAACTGCTGAAGCTAAGTTTGTTAAGAGGGAAAGAGTGGTACTTATTCATCACCTTTAGAAAGAAGGAAGAGAAAAGAAAAAGGAGGAAAAGAAAGTAAGCCATAAAAGTTTTAACCTTTATTCTATTTATGTGTATCCAATAAGCTATGATACGATAGTAGAGATAATAATAGATTTTTTCCTAGCACTAATAGCAGTATGGTTGGCTTCAAGAATAGAAAGTAAACATTCGTCTTTCCCTAGAGCATTTCTCGCAACACTTGGAGGGGTATTAATATTCGTTATAATTTTTGTCATATTCGATGTAATAGGAAAAGCAATTGATCTTACAATACTTGACACATACATTTTAGGTTTACTATTTGGTTTTATAGGAGTATTAGGATTGTTTAAAGTCCTTTTTGGTACCGGATGGCATGGAGCGCTCTTAATTACTTTACTAATGTTTATCATATTATCGTTAACTAACTTAATATTATTGTTTTTAGGGATAATAGCAAGTCTTTTATTGTGAAAAAAGTAATAGATTCCCTTACTTTTTATGGGATAAAACTGTATAGTTATGTTAAAGATTTAAAGCTAGAATTCGATGACTTTGTAATAGAAAAAATTATTTTAAACCCTCTTTATAAATACTCGTGCCAATGCTGTGTCGATGGTTTTTATCAGCAATATTTATGGAGCAAAGGAAGAGATTACACCTTGAGATTAGGTATCTATAATCCTAAATGCAGGGTTCCTCCTCAAATAGAGTTAGAAAGGCAGTATAATCATGAAATTCATGGAATAGTTCTTCATCCTCAACATCATGGTTTTTCACTACTGGATAAAAAACTAGAGTATGTTTATCAATTCGCAGAAGACCATGATTTACCAATCGTTATTCATAAGCCAAACGTAAAAGAGATAGAGAAAGTTCTGCAATACGACGTGTTTTTAGTTCTTGCTGACACAGAGGAAAGATTAGAAAATGACAGAGTATACTATATTACACAAAAACCAACCAGAGAGAATGAGATATACGGAAGTGGAAGCCCTTATAATAGAAAAGACTTGATTGAAGTGTTAAAGGAGAATAAGAAGGAATATAAAAAAGAATTGTTTTACGATCTACCAAAAAGATTATTTGACAAGAACTAACGGTAATTTATCTTTCTCCTTTGCTCTTGAAGTCCAGTAGCATTCTAGGAAAATAAAGCAAAGCTTATTCCTTCCCCCTTTATATGCCAAGAAGAATAAGGGGTCTCAAGCCCTGATTGTCTGTTTTTACTAGTACTAGAAATTTATACAATCACAGTTTAAGTCTTTTTAAGATAAACTCCAACACCTTTCTTCACTTCATATTCCTTATCTTTTTCAACGTGAGAAGGAAAATTGCTAGAGGTTAAAAGAAGCTCACCAGAGTCTATAGACTTCACTTTTGTTTCCTTAAAAGCGACGAGTAACTCAATTTTCTTCATCGAGATCGATAACCAATCTTCACCCTTATAAATATCAACTTTCCTTGAGCAATTGTTTCCATACATTTTCCTTGTTTTTATTAGATCCTTATAGAAATTGTAGATTTCTTCGTCAATGATCCAACTTGATTTACTTTTCTCAAATACTTCATCTGACTGAGGATCAATAGTTTGCCCATTTCCTCTTAGCCTTCCTTCCCTAACTCTCTTGATTGCCTGGGGGTCAGAGTAATCTGAAAAGAAGAGGAAAGGATTTCTCTCGTAGTACTCCTCTCCCATAAATATCATTGGAATAAAAGGAGAAAGCAAATACAAGGCTGAAGCAATTTTGTAACTTTCTTTATCTACAAGGAATGATAACCTTTCTCCGTCACCCCTATTCCCAACTTGATCGTGATTTTGAATATAAACTACGAACTTACAAGCGCTTAAGTTACCAACTTTTGCACCATGTGTCTTTTTTCTAAAATTAGAATATCTTCCGTCATAAACAAAAACGTCTTTAAACGCCTTAACAATATCATCTAAAGAACCATAATCTGAGTAATAACCGTTTCTCTCCCCAGTTAAATAAGCGTGAATTGAGTGATGAAAATCGTCTGTCCATTGTGCATCATTCTTATACCCACACTCATCTCTTATAACCTTGGGATCATTAAGATCGCTTTCAGCAATAATGAGCTTCCCTAGAGAATGAGCTAAATCTGTGAGTTCCTCAAGGATGTGTTTAGGAGAAGAGTCATAAATAGCATGTACAGCATCTAAACGAAAGCCATCTACACGAAAGGTTTCCAACCAAAACCTAGCATTCTCGAGTATGAACTTCCTTACCTCGTCACTATAGGTTTCATCGAAGTTAAAAGTTAAACCCCAAGGAGTTTTACACATGGAGGAAAAATAAGGACCGAGAGAGATCATGTAGTTACCTTCTGGTCCAACATGGTTGTATACTACATCAAGAATAACAGATAGACCACGCTGATGAGCTTCATCAATAAATTTCATAAAGGCGTAAGGACCGCCATAACTGTTTTGCACTGCGTAAATGAAAACACCGTCATATCCCCAGTCCTTTTTACCGGGAAATTGAAAAACTGGCATTACTTCGACCGCTGTAACTCCTAAATCTGCTAGATAATCAAGTTTTTCAATTGCTGAGTGAAAAGTTCCCTCTTTTGTAAATGTCCCGACGTGAAGTTCGTATATAATTAAATCCTTCGGGTCTATCTTTACCTCTTTGCTCTTCCAATCG